>NZ_JBTLQH010000014.1:0-137672 GCF_054461575.1 Flavitalea flava | reverse complement strand
TCCCTAATAGCCATTTGGGAAAACCAAAGTGAACCACAGTTCACTGGCCGAAGGCCCATTATAAGCGCTTTTTTCCTCACATGGCTATATTCCCTAATAGCCATTTGGGAAAACCAAAGTGAACCACAGTTCACTGGCCGAAGGCCCATTATAAGCGCTTTTTTCCTAAAATGGCTAAATTTCCTAATAGCCATTTTAGGAAAACCAAAGTGAACCACAGTTCACTGGCCGAAGGCCCGTTATAAGCGCTTTTTTCCTCACATGGCTATATTCCCTAATAGCCATGTGAGGAAAAAAAATGGACAAGGGAACGAAGGCCCTTGTCCATTCACAAATAATTATATATCAGTGGGATCCGGGAGTTTTGGCTATTTTCTCTCCGGTTCACCCACTCTTATTTAACCCTTTCTACATATTCACCCGTCTTGGTGTTGATACGGATCATTTCCCCTTCGTTTACGAACAAAGGAACGTTTACCGTAGCTCCGGTCTCGATCTTGGCAGGTTTGAGGGTACGGGTTGCCGTATCTCCTTTCATTCCGGGTTCGGAATAGGTGACCAATACTACGATCTTATCCGGCAATTCCACGCTCATAGGAAGATCGGTCTCCGTATTGATCAGAACGGAAACATCCTGGGCTTCCTTCAAAAATTGCGGGGCATCGATCAGGCGCTCCTCTACAGAGATCTGTTCGAAGGTCTCGCTATCCATAAAGCTGTAACCGGTATCGTCTTTATAAAGATATTGATAAGCCTTTCTTTCCACGCGGACAGGGTGGATGCTATCCCCGCTGTTCCAGGTCTTTTCAATAGAACGGGCATTATCGACTCCCTTTAATTTAGCCCAAACTTTTGCAGCAGCGCGGGCAGTTTTATTCTCCCCGAATTCAATGATAGTATATAAACTACCCTCCAATTTAATGATCATGCCACGACTGATATCTGATGTACTTGCCATAGACCCAAAGGATTTAAATATGCAATTTGATTCTTTTGCCAGAAACCGGCAGGAACCGGCAAAGGCGGGGGCAAATCTACGTCAAAATCAGCAGTTGGCAAATACTTACTGAAATGGCTAATCCAGTCCCCTGATTTCTAACATAATGGTGTTATTTGGGTAGAATTACAGAAAGTTTGTCCCGTAAATCGTCTCCCCTCAAATCCTTTCCAATAATTGTTCCATTTGGGGCGATAAGAAAATTGGCAGGATAGTAGTCTATGCCATAAATCAACGCGGCTTTGTTATACCTTCCCTTCAAATCACTCACATTTTCCCATGGTATATTGTCCCGATGGACAGCATCGAGCCACCATTTCCTATCCGTTTCACCGGAAACGCCCAATATGTCAAAACCTTTATCTTTAAATTCATGGTATATCTTTACCAGAGCAGGGTTTTCTTCCCGGCATGGCCGGCACCAGGAACCCCAAAAATCCAATAAAACATATTTGTTTCTATAGTCCGACAAGGAAACATCTTTCCCGTTAATGTCAGGCAGGGTGAAGTCTGTAAATTTATCACCGACTTTTATGTTTTTATTCAATGAGAGATATTGGTAAATAATTTTCCCAAATTCGGATTGTTTCACTTTTTCAGAAAACCCGTCATATAAAAGCCTTGTTGTGTCCCTTCCCCATTTCCTACAATATACTTTCAACGTAGATCCACTGATTAAGGAATTAGGATGACTTTTTATGTAGGCGATATTTTCTTTTTCATCCTGGTTAGGATTTGCCCGCAGGATAGACGCTAACCGATTACTTTCATCCTGCATGGAAGAACCTGTAATAACAGCACTATAGAAATCTCCTTTTTTGGCATTGAAATGAATGACACCGCTTTCCATCCAAAATACCTTAAGGTCCCCCTGAATCATTAGCCCGACAGATTGATAATCTTTATTGATTGAACCTTTAAAAACAAATTTTCCGTTAATGACCTGGGCTGAATCCATAAAGACATTCTCTTCTGTTGAGAAGTCATACAACCCTATGTAAGCACTGTCTTTAAACCCTGATAGGTTGCCGATTATTTCAAATTTTCCATTTTGGATGGGTGCAAAGGAAATAGTCGTAATGTAAGACGTCAATAACAAAAAAGAAAGTATTCTATTCATTTTTAAAAAATTTGGGGCGTCCGGACATTTTACTTTCCTTACCAAACTATGTTTTGATTTCTGCTTAGTTCACATTTTCCCGGGGGTTATTCTTTTTTTATATCCGACAAAATGAGCGTATCGGACTTAATGCCGATTTTATTCTCATCTTTATTAAGGACAAGCACTTTTATCTGATTCTTATCCGTTTTTATCTGGTCCTTGTTCTCTTTTATCTGAACTTTATTTATTACATCGATATGGATCACATTTTTATCTTTTGTCGTGATGGCGATGACCCCATTTGCGCCTTTTGCACCAAATAGCCGGATGGCCTCGTCGCCTTTGACTACCTCAACAGACTCCATATCTGTTTCGGAAATAGAAGTTGCAGACCAGTTTTCCGGCATTGGATCTCCATTGACGATATAGAGCCGACGGAGGGTATCGGAACGAAGAGCAACTCCAGTCAGGGATAAGTTTTTGTTTTTGTTTCCTTGCGTTTTAGTCCCTTTTTGTCCGTCACTCCGGAGTTCGTCATTCTGACCTCCGTCGCCATGCTGGTCGGCGGGCTGCTTTTCAGCGCGCTGGTGTTCGGCGTCCTTTGGCCTGGCGCCAGAACTTTGAGGTAGCGTATCTGAACGCAGGATTTGGTTCGGGAAAGGAGCATTGCCCTCATACCTATCCTGGAAGGCAAGTAAAAGGACGGCAAGCAGGGGAAAAAGAAAAAGGAATTTTACCAGATGCAACCTGGTGCTTTTTATTCTGTTCATCATGATAATACGTTTTTTGAGTGAGGAAAAATTAAAATTATTAGCCAGCTTATACCGGGATTCCCCGATTACTTTTAATAGATGGTACTGATATCCCTTCCTATCCAGCCCTTTTTCAACCACCTTATGATCGGCGATGAATTCGAGGTTTTGCCGGATGGAATAACGGATCAGCCAGGCAAAAGGATTATACCAGTTGACTATACAAATCAATTCCGCGAGCAAAATATCAGCACTGTGTTTCTGCCGGATATGCACATATTCATGAAGTATGATGGTCGACCACTCTTCCTCCGTATGTTGTTTTTGATTAATATAAATGGAATTACCAAAAGAGAAAGGAAGGATCGGTTCGTTCACCTGGTAGATCCTCATATCCGTCTGCCGGATCAGTATGGCCCTGCTTCGGATCTTACGCAGAGACACCCAACGGGTTAGCAGTCTGAGCAGCAGGACCAGGGAACCCAGGGCGAGCGTTGCTATTATAATATTCCAGTGCCGGAGTGTGAAGAACCCATTGAGAGATAAAGAAACAGGAATTCCCCCTTTTTCGAAAACCGGTAAATATTGGATCATGGGTAATCCATGAAAAGGACTTTTTTCAATGACTGGCCCTATATTAATGAGCGGAATAAAAAAGGATAAAAGAGAATATCCCAGCAGGAACCAGCGGTTCCAGTTATAAAAAGTAAGCCTTCGCAGGAACAACTGATAAAATAGCCAGACGAGAGACAAACTAATCGATAATTTCAGGAAATATAGAATCGGAGCAGGCATGCAGTTTATCATTTATGAGGTGACGATCGTTCTATCAATTCAATAATCTCTTTCAGTTCCCTGGCGCTCAGCTTTTTTTCTTCCACGAAAAAATTCACGAGATCTTTATAAGAATTATCAAAATAGTCCTTCACAAAACCGTTCATAAATTTTTTCTTATACTCGTCTTCGGTTATCAGCGCTTTGTACAGATAGGAATTCCCGATAAGCCGGCTCCCCAGGTACCCTTTTTTTTCAAGGTTCTTGATGGTTGAGGCCAGCGTGGTATAGGGAGCCCGGGGCTCGTCCATATTTTCCAGAAAGAGCTTTACATTGCCTTCTCCGGTTTTCCATACAGCCTGCATGGCTTCCTCTTCTTGTTTGCTTAATTTTTCCATAATCTACGATCTTTTCGTAAATCTACGAACATTTCGTAATAAACCAATAAAATCTTACTTTTAACGTTAACTATTTTTTTTCGTCCGGATTCTGTTAACTGCCTATTTTTGGTTTTGATTTATCCTCAACTATTTATCATTGAAAAATTCAAAGGTGACATGCGGAGCATACCTGAACACCTTAAAAAGACAATTATGAACCTGTGTAAAAAAGCTATTCTGTCCGTATTCGCAATCGTTTCCTGTAGTTTTTTACCGGCCCTGGCGCAACAAATACCCGCTCAGCAAGCCCCTGCCCAATCACAACAACAACCGGATTCGGCCCCTTATCTCCGCTTCCCTACCATTCCCCCCTTCCATCTGTTAAAACTGGACAGCACTACCTATCTGACCAAAGAAGATCTGAAAAAACACCGGCCAACCCTGGTCATGTTTTTCAGCCCGGACTGCGATCATTGCAAACATCAGACGGAGTCTATTCTTTCGGTATACAATAAATTCAAGGACATCGAGATCGTAATGGCTACCTACCAGCCATTCGGCGAATTAAAGGAGTTCAATACCCATTATCGTCTTTTTGAACATCCCAACTTCAGACTGGGAAGAGACGAGAAATTTTTTCTGGTCCCTTTTTACAGGATACGTAATTTACCCTATCTGGCTTTATATGACAAAAAGGGCAACCTGATCACCACTTTTGAGGGCACTCAAAAGATAGATACGGTTTTGAAAGCCTTCAAAACAGCTTTTAAACAAAAAGACCAAGAGAAATAATGCTTTATCTTTGCCCCGCCCAATTAATTTAATCATTTAACTTTTTAAAAAAATAACAGATGAAAGTAACGGTTGTAGGCGCTGGCGCTGTAGGTGCTACCTGTGCCGATAATATAGCCCGCGCGGCATTAACGCAGGAATTGGTCCTGCTGGATATCAAGGAAGGGTTAGCCGAAGGAAAAGCCCAGGACATGATGCAGACTGCTGCTTTATTGGGCTTCGACACCCGGATCACCGGAAGCACCAACGATTATTCCAAAACCGCAGGAAGTGATGTGGTAGTAATAACCTCAGGCCTGCCACGCAAACCCGGTATGACCCGTGAAGAACTGATCGGGACCAATGCGGGTATCGTGAAAGGAGTAGCAGAGAATATCTTAAAATATTCTCCCGATGCCATCATCATTATCATCAGCAACCCGATGGATACGATGACCTATCTGGCCCTTACAGCCACGGGTTTGCCAAAGAACCGTATCATTGGAATGGGCGGGACCCTCGATAGTGCCAGATTCAAATACCAGTTAAGCCAGCACCTGGGAGCAAGTCCGGCCGATCTGAATGCCGTAGTCGTGGGTGGTCATGGTGACACCACGATGATCCCGCTGATCCGTTTGGCTACCTGGAACAGTGCCCCGGTAACAAAATTTCTGAGCGAAGACCAGCAGAAGCAGATCGTAGCAGATACCATGGTTGGTGGCGCTACCCTGACCAAACTGATCGGAACTTCGGCCTGGTATGCTCCCGGAGCTGCCGGAGCTGCCCTGGTAGCAAGTATTTTACGGGATGAGAAAAAATTATTCACCTGCTGCGTATCGTTGAACGGCGAATACGGGCAAAAAGATATCTGTCTGGGCGTACCCGTAATCATTGGCCGCAACGGCTGGGAAAAGATCCTGGATTTTGGCCTGAACGGCGAAGAACAGGCCCTGTTCAACAAAAGTGCTGAAGCCGTACGCAGCATGAATGATGTGTTGAAGACTTTATAAGCACCTTCAAAATTTTGTCAGAGGGATGAACCGGGATGGTTCATCCCTCTTTCTTTTTGCCCAAACGGACATATATATTATCCACCAAACTATCCATCCGGATCATTTCCATACATTTAAAATGTCCTTTGGGGCATTTCTTATAACCGATCTTGGAGCAGGGCCGGCAGCTCAATCCTTTTATCTCTACCAGGTCAAAAGGCAGATTGGACGCCTTCTTTTCCGCTGCAGCCGGCAGTTGCGCATATTTACGGGCATAGTTCTCTCCATAATAAGGGGTCATCCCGAACTCCGGTACAGTATTGCCCCAGATGGAAATAACAGGACGTTTAAAAGCAGCGGCAATATGCATAAGGCCGGTGTCATGTGTTACGATCAATTTTGCTTTTTTGACCAGGTCGGCCGATTCATTCAGATTGAACCTGCCACAGGCATTGTATATTTTGAACGGGTCGATGGCTGCCAGTTGTCCGGCAATAGTTGCATCTTCCGGTCCCCCTAGAAGAATAATGGGATGCTGAATAGAAGCGCAAAGTTCGGTCAATTTATGCAGCGGCAATTTTTTAGTGGCCAATGCGGCGCCAATCACCAAACCCACATACCCTGCCTGATGCGAAGTAGGGATATCGGACATTTTTATTTCGTCCTTGGCGGGTATAAAATAATCCAGGCCTGAACCATCGTTTTTTACGCCAAATTCTCTGACCGTATCCAGATACCGGTCTACGATATGCCGGTCAGGCATCCTGTTCCATTTAAAGGTCGTGTACCACCATTTTTCTATATTCAGTTTTGAAAAGGAAAATGTTTTTTTTCCCAGCGCCCTTTTTACTTTCAGGGTTCTCAGATTATGGTGGAGATCGATCACGTAATCAAAATCCTCCCTTCGCAATTCGTCCATCAAGCCTTCAAGGTCATCCTTAAGATAATGTAGTTTATCGATATACGGATTAGCCGACAGGATCGGAGAAAAGGAGGATTTGGTCAGAAAATGGATCTCTGCCGTGGCCACTTGTTTCTTCAGACACCGGATTACGGGCGTCGTCAGTACAATATCCCCGATGGAACTGAAACGTATAATGAGAAATTTCATGGAGCAAAAATGCGATTAATATTCCTATTGTTATTGCTCGATATAATCCAGATCCTTCCCAAAAGTCTCTTCGGTCAATTTCAATGCAATAAATGCAATAGTAAATACCACGATGCCTGTGATCCATCCGCTTTTTACATAATCACCGGTAGTGCCTTGCAGATAAACGAATAACAGAGAGACCAGGTTCAAAGATCCTCTGGCCATATTCGGAACGGTGGTCGCGACGGTAGCCCGGATATTCGTTCCGAACTGTTCGGCAGCCATCGTGACAAAGATCGCCCAGAATCCGGTACCAAAACCAAGGAACACACAGACGAGGTAGACCATATTGGAGTTCTGCCCCTGTAAGTTAAAGTAGGCGATAACGGCCAGAACGGTAATGATATGGAAAAGCCAAAGGGCTTTTTTGCGGCTTTTCATCCATTGACTGATAAACCCGATGGCAATATCCCCGATGGATATGGCAGCATAGGCAAACATAATCGCCCTGCCCGGATCGACGGCTCCCTGTATATTCATCTTTATGGCGAACTCCTTGGAAAAAGTGATCAGGATCCCGATCACATACCAATTCGGCAAAGCGATCAGAATAGCAGTCAGGTATTTTTTCAATCGCCGTCCATTCGTGAAAAGCATAAAAAAATCACCCTTTTTGACCTTGTCGCTTTGCTCGATATTTTTGAACATTCCGGATTCCAGTACACCTACCCGGAGGAACAATAAAAGAAAACCCAGGCCGCCGCCGATAAAATAACAGGTGCGCCAGCCTTCTCCGTCGGCTCCGACAAATTGCACCCGGATAAAATAGCCAAATACGGCTCCGCTCAACCCTATTCCTGCCACCAGGGAAGTCGCTATTCCCCTTTTTTCCTTTGGTAATAGCTCGCTGACCAGGGTGATCCCCGCCCCAAGCTCACCGGCCAGTCCAAGACCCGTGATAAAACGCACAAGGGCATATTGGCCTGTCGTATGCACGAAGCCGTTGGCTATGCTTCCGAGGGAATAAAGGATGATAGAAGCGAATAAGACCTTCAACCTGCCTTTTTTATCTCCGAGGACTCCCCAGATAATACCACCTATCAGCAGTCCAAGCATCTGAATATTGATGATGTGCAAACCTTCCCTGGCAACCTGCTCTGCGTTTAATCCCATTGTTTTTAAAGAAGGAATACGGATTATACTGAAAAGTAACAGATCATATACATCCACAAAATAACCTAAGGCACCGACTATAACGGCCAGATTAAAAACCGAATGATTTTTCTGCTCCATACCTGTCTAATGATTTTATTGGGTTTTAGGGAAGGGTGCTCTTTAAGTTTAATGCTTTTTCTTTCCGAAAAACAGCTTGTAAATTACCGGCAGCGTGGTTATCAGCACAATTCCGATCACGATCACTTCCAGATGTTTCTTTAGATCGAATCCGAATTTGACCATAAAGAACTTAGCCAGATAATGACCTGCAAACAACATGGTAAAAACCCAGGCCAGACAGCCTATGATATTATAATAGGTGAATTTCTTTTTGTCCATCCCTACAATCCCGCCGACAATAGGAGCAAAGGTTCTTATGATAGGCAGAAAACGGGCAAAAACGATTGCCTGCCCACCGTGTTTGTCATAAAATTCTTTGGCCTGAAACAAATATTTTTTCTTGAACAGAAAACTATCCTTCCGGTGAAAAAGAAAAGGGCCGCTTTTCCGTCCAAACCAATATCCAAGGGTATTGCCAATTATCCCACAAACCGAGACCAATATAAATAGGATAAGCAGATCCAGGAAATCGCTTCCCGTTCCACCCGGCAGAAGGCTCCCGATTAATTTCTCGCTGAAAATGCCTGCAACGAATAAAAGGCTGTCTCCTGGCAAAAAAAATCCGATCATCAGACCGGTCTCTGCAAACACTATGAACAACAACATCCATAAACCGCCATTATTAATATAGAACTCGGGGTTCAGCAGATCTTTCCAGGTAATCGTTAATAATTCAATCATATTATTTAGCTATAACTTTTATACTTATATATTTCCCTCAACCACTTATATATTCCCTTCAACAGCCCGGGGTGCCAGCTCCCCTTCCCAATGGCTAACTACGACTGCCGCAATACTGTTACCTAATACATTTGTGGCGCTCCTGGCCATATCCAGCACCTGGTCGATTCCCAGCAACAGGAGTAATCCTTCCTGGGGTATATTAAAAAGGGACAAAGTGCCTGCGATCACTACCAAAGAAGCCCTTGGAACACCGGCGATCCCCTTACTGGTCAGCATTAATACCAGGAGCATGGATACTTCCTGCCCCATAGTCAGCGGTATACCGTATGCCTGTGCAATAAAAAGAGAAGCAAAGGTCATATAGAGCATGCTGCCATCCAGGTTAAATGAATAACCCAGCGGTAATACGAAACTGACAATCTTCGGCGGACAACCGAATTTTTCCAGTTCGACGATCAGATTGGGAAATGCAGCCTCGGAACTGGCCGTGCTAAAAGCCAGTAAGATCATATCCTTAACACAAATGGCCAGGCTAATGACCCTCCTACCTACAAATATAGAGGCGATAAGCAGTAATATCAACCACAGACCAAGAATACTCAGATAAAAACTCAGAATAAATTTGCCATAGGTAAATAATAACTCCGGTCCTTTCTGGGCCAATACCGAGGCAATAGCGGCAAGGGCGGCAAGTGGAGCAAAGTACATCACATACCCCGTTACCTTCAGGATGACATGCGCCACCGCATCGAGTCCTTTTATAACGATCTTACCCTGTTCTCCTATTGAAGCCGTGGCAATGCCAAAAAAGATGGCAAATATGACGATCTGTAGGATCTCATTATTAGCCATCGCCTCGAAGATACTCTTCGGGAAAACATGGGTTATAAAATTTGAAAAGGAAAGATTGGATTGTTCCAGGCCCGTTTTGGCCCCGGAAGGAGGCAGCGGAAGATTCAATGATGTCCCTAATTGCAAGGCGTTCATAAGGACCAGGCCAAGGATCAGGGACAACAAGGAGGCGCCCATGAACCAAAGCAGGGTTTTCCCTCCTATCCTTCCAACAGCTTTGACATCACCCAATTTGGCAATCCCAACGACGAGGGTGGAAAAAACCAGCGGAGCGATGATCATTTTGATCAACCGCAGGAATACATCAGTTATGACGGAAATTCCTCCGGAGAAACTTACGATTGTTGGAGGACTGGCATTGTAATGAACCAGTAATCCGATGACCACACCGGCCATCATAGCAATTAATATCCAACCCGTAAGACCGATTTTTTTCATAAACGCCAGGTAATAATCAGGAATAATCCTGTAAAAAACCCGAAAAATATTGACTTGGCAAAACTTTAGTGCCATTATTCCCCTGACTACAAAAGAATTGTATTGAGTATTGAATATTTGTTTATTTTACGACCTTAATAATAAATTAACCCTAATTTATTGCTTAAAAACAACTAACTATTAATCAATTTTCAATTTGATCACTTTATGAGTCTATTCAGAAAGAAATCCATGGATTCCCTAATGCTGCAAGCGGGGGATTCGGAAAAAGGCCTGAAAAGAACCCTGGGCGCCGGGAGTTTGATCGCCCTGGGCATTGGTGCCATTATCGGCGCCGGGCTGTTCGTAAGGACCGCTATGGCAGCTGGCGAGCACGCAGGACCTGCCGTGACCCTTTCCTTTATCATAGCTGCAGTTGGTTGCGCCTTTGCAGGACTTTGTTATGCGGAATTCGCCTCCATGATCCCTATTGCAGGCAGCGCCTATACATACGCTTATGCCACGATGGGAGAATTGATAGCCTGGGTGATCGGCTGGGCCCTGATCCTGGAATATGCCCTGGGCGCCGCAACTGTATCCATATCCTGGAGTGAATATCTCAATAATTTGCTGGGGGGGGCGATACCCTTTGAATGGTGCCATTCCCCCTTCGAACAGATCCTGGATGCCAATAATGTGATGCATCACGGCATCATTAACGCTCCGGCCCTGTTCATACTATTCTTATTGTCCCTGCTGCTGATAAAAGGGACACAGGAATCTGCCTCTGTCAATGCCGTCATCGTATTTATCAAAGTGGCGATCGTCCTGGTGTTTATTGCAGTGGGCTGGCATTTTATCAACCCGGCCAATCATCATCCTTATCTTATCCCTGCAGATGCACCGCCGGCGTTGCTCAGGGATGGTTCCTTTTACAGTTATACCAACTTTTTCAGACATGGCTGGGGGGGAGTAATGACGGGAGCGGGAGTTGTATTTTTTGCCTTTATCGGCTTCGATGCGGTGTCCACGGCCGCTCAGGAGGCGAAGAATCCCAGTAAAGATATGCCCATCGGCATATTGGGATCCCTGATCATCTGTACGATCCTGTATATTCTTTTTTCCTGGGTTCTGACCGGTGTTGCTCCATATACCGACTTCATCAAAGCAGGTAAGGAAGCTTCTGTTTCTTATGCAATCGAAACTTATATGCATGGCTATGGCTGGCTGTCCAAACTGGTCGGCATTGCCATCCTGGCAGGATTCTCTTCTGTGATCCTGGTGATGCTCCTTGGCCAGAGCCGTGTTTTTTATACAATGGCCTCCGATGGCCTCCTGCCCAAGGTCTTCTGTGACCTGCACCCCAAATTTCGTACCCCCTACAAGTCGAATATGATCCTCTTCGTTTTCGTAGGCCTGTTTGCCGCTTTTATACCGGGCAGCGTGGCCGGTAATCTGACAAGCATCGGCACCCTGTTCGCCTTTGTACTGGTCTGTGTGGGGATATGGATCCTGCGGCGCAATGATCCGGGTCGGCCTCGTCCATTCAGGACGCCCCTGGTTCCGCTGGTTCCTATTTTAGGTATACTCGTCTGTTCCGCCATGATCATTTCACTCGATAATACCACTTTACTAAGTGCATTTATCTGGATGATCGTAGGCCTGTTGGTGTATTTCGGTTACAGTAAGAAGAACAGCAAGCTCAAATCATAATAAGTCATTCAGCGTACCCGGCCATTTTTGCCGGATATTCTTCCTGAAAAGCGGCCGCCCCGGTAAATTTTCCACTGAGGCGGCCGCTTTTGTTTTGTTACAAAGACGACTTGCGCTACATTTGTTCCCCTGATAAAAGCAATCATAGACCGTTCAAAAGCTATTATTGGTGTTCATAATGCAATATTCTTAAAAGAGATAAACGAATCATATGGGTCGCATATTTGAAGTACGGAAGCACACGATGTTTGCCCGCTGGGACAGAATGGCCAAACAATTCACCCGCATCGGGAAGGAAATTGCCATTGCCGTAAAGGCGGGCGGACCGGATACTGCCACCAATCCTGCTTTGCGTCGTTGTTTTCAGAATGCCAAGAGTGTGAACATGCCTAAGGACAGGGTGGAAGCGGCCATCAAAAGAGCAATGGGCAAGGACATGACCAATTATGAGGAGATCCTCTATGAAGGTTATGGACCGCATGGCGTGGCTATCCTGGTAGAAACTGCTACCGACAATCATGTACGAACCGTGGCGAATGTAAAATCGCATTTCAATAAAGGCGGAGGTACCTTAGGAAACAGCGGCAGTGTAAGCTTCCAGTTTACCAAATTAGGAGTATTCAATTTAAATCCTGAAGGCCTGAGCGTGGATGACATGGAATTGGAACTGATCGATTTTGGCCTGGAGGAAATGGGAGAAGGAAAAGGGGAGAATGGAGAGCCGATCCTGGTCCTTCGGTCTGCATTCGGTGATTTTGGGAATATGCAGAAAGCACTGGAAGAAAAAGGAATTACGCCCATCAGCGTAGAGCTGGAATGGATCCCGAACACAACCGTTGAGCTTTCGGAAGAACAGGCCCTGGAAGTTTTGAAGCTGGTGGACAAACTGGAGCAGGATGAAGACGTGCAAAAAGTCTTTCACAATTTGAAATAATGGATACTCTCCCGTCAATGACCATCTTGTTCGACGGGGTTTGCAATCTCTGCAATGGCAGTGTACAATTTATACTGAAAAGGGACAAATCTGGGCGTTTCCGGTTTGCTTCCCTGCAAAGCGATGCAGGCCAGGCCATCCTGCAAAAATTCGGATTACCCCCCAGTCATCTTAATTCCTTCATTTTAATTGAAAACGAAAAGGTGTACACCCGTTCTTTAGCGGCGTTGCGCGTGTTGGAACACCTTGGAGGCGGTTGGTCCCTATTTTACTCTCTCAGGATCATTCCTGCCTTCATCCGGGATGGAATCTATAATTGGGTTTCCCGCAACCGGTACCGGTGGTTCGGCAAACAGGAAAGTTGCCTTCTGCCTAAACCTGAATGGAAAGACAGGTTTTTGTAACCCCCGGCCAATTTATTTACTCCCACACCAGGTGGCTGGAAGGTACTACTCCGCCATCATTGCCCTGACTGTATCGATGATCTGTTCCGCATTAGGTTTGCTGAAATAGTCTCCGTCGCTGGCATAAGCCGGCCTGTGAGCCTTCGCAGTAAGGGTCCTTGGCGCTGTGTCCAGCCATTTATACCCTCCGTGTTCTTCCATGACCTTATTGAACATATAACCGGCAGCACCACCGGGAACATCCTCGTCCACGAAAAGAATGCGGCTGGTCTTTTTCAACGATTCCAGAATACCGTGATGGATATCGAAAGGAAGTAAAGTCTGTACGTCTATAACCTCACAGCTGACATTTTCCTGTTCCAGAGTCTGGGCAGCCTCCTGTACGATCCGTAAGGTAGCCCCATAGGAAACGATCGTTATGTCCTCACCTTCTTTTATCACTTCGGGAACACCAAGCGGCACAAAAAAATCAAGGAGATTGGAGGGCAATCTTTCCTTAAGACGATACCCATTCAGGCACTCGATCATAAGCGCCGGATCAGCTCCCCGTAATAAAGTATTGTACATGCCGGCGGCCTGGACCATATTGCGTGGAACGCATACGTGAAGCCCCCGGAGGGAATTGATAATCATACCCATTGGCGATCCGCTATGCCAGATCCCTTCCAGGCGGTGTCCGCGGGTACGCACGATCAGGGGCGCTGTTTGTTTACCGGCAGTACGGTATTGAAGGGACGCCAGGTCATCGCTCAGGGGTTCCAGTCCGTATAATAAATAATCCAGGTATTGAATTTCAGCGATCGGGCGCAAACCACGGAAAGCCATCCCGATCCCCTGCCCCATGATGGTCAGTTCCCGGATGCCTGTATCGAATATACGGCTGGCCCCATGTTTGGCCTGAAGACCGGCGAATCCCTGGTTGACATCCCCGATCAGACCAAGATCCTCACCGAATGCCAGCACCTTGGGGTTATGCGTAAAAAGCTCGTCAAAATACTTATTCAGGATTTCATATCCATTGATCATCGGGGCATCCTCAGCATAATCAGCTTTAACCTCGGCCACCTGCAAAATATTTTTTGCACCCTCATGATATAAATGTGTATTATAAAGAGAGGCGTTTTCTTTTTTCAGATCCTGGTAATAATCCTTTGTATTTTCTGCAGAGTAACTATCACGTGCTAAACTTAGCGCCTGATGAAGGGTACGAAGCACTTCCTTGCGTCCCGGCTCCCGGGTGGCGGCCAGTTCTGAAGCAAGCTTCTGTAATTCCTCCATTTGATCCGGCAGATGGTTGCTCATTTCCCGGATCAGATCGACTGAACGGGCTACCTGCCGTTTGATCGGGGCCTGGTATTTTTCCCAGGCAAGATTGCGGGCATTACGGATATGTTCTTTGGCCTCGATCTCAATATCGTTCAATTCATCGTCGGATGCCAACGCATTATCAACGATCCATTCTTTCATTTTTTTGATCCCGTCCCACTCCCTTTCCCATTCCAGCCGCTCGGGTGTTTTGTACCGTTCATGACTACCTGAAGTAGAATGGCCCTGCGGCTGGGTTACTTCTTCGACATGGAACAGCACCGGGGTATGGGTCTGGCGGGCGGCCCGGATACCGGCTTCGAATGTTTCGCACATCCCTGCATAATCCCAGGCCTTTACCTTATAGATCTCGATGCCATTCGTGCCTTCTTTTTTCTGGAAGCCTTTTAATGCCTCGGAAATGGATCCTTTGGTAGTCTGGTACTTACGGGGCACGGAAATTCCATATCCGTCGTCCCATACAAAGATCGCCAGGGGCACCTGCAGTACGCCTGCGGCATTCAGGGTTTCCCAGAAATGGCCTTCACTGGTGGAAGCATCGCCTATCGTACAAAAACAAACCTCATTACCATTATTGGATAACTGATCGAAAGATTTAAGTACGTCTACCTCCCGGAAAGCCTTGGAAGCGTAGGCCAGCCCTAAGGCTTTCGGCATCTGAGCTGCAGTGGGCGCCAATCCGGCAGTAAGATTTTTTCTGTTCACCAGGTCCAGGGGCTCACCGTCCGTATCGACAAAAGCTGTGGCAAAATGTGAATTCATCTGCCTGCCTGCACTATGCGGGTCATTATTGATATCCGGATCTGCATATAATTGGGAAAAAAACTCCTCTATGGTAGCAGCCCCGGAAGCAAAGGCGAAAGTCTGGTCCCGGTAATAACCGGCATAAAAATCTCCGGGTTTGAAAAATTTGGCCATGGCTACCTGGGGAACTTCCTTACCATCACCGAATATGCCGAATTTGGCTTTGCCGGTCAATACCTCCTTACGCCCCAAAAGGCTGGCTTCCCGGCTTTCACAAGCATTCCGGTAATCCTTCAATACCTCTTCCCGAAACCGGTCAAAGGATAATTTTTCCAGGTCAATGACTTCATCAGGAGCTAGATTTTCCATACGGTAAATTTGAAAGGCAAAACAAAACCAAACATCAAAATTAGGAATATCTTACTAACCGTCCGCCACCTATCCTATTATTTCGTCCGTCCGGCCCGCTATTTCGTCCCAAAATCTCTCAAAATCTCTTCAATTAGGAATATGGGAAAAGAATGTCTTTAAAATATAATCTTTTCCCGTTTCCTCATAATAATTGTGAGCTTCAGCCTTAGGGCTGAGCTCACGAACCGGGTTCCGCCCGGTTTTTTGCCTTTCGGCAAAAAAACTTCTTTTCCGGGCCTTTCCGGCCAGCGGTCCATGTTTCCGCTTATAGTAAAAAAATAAAATACCCAAATAATTTATTGGACAAACTGACGTTTTGTACGTAATTTTATCATCACTTAACAAGGCCCAAACTATGAAAAAAACAGCAATTGTTATTGCACTTTTTATCACCATTCTTTCCAGTAAAGCGCAGACGGTAAATAATAACGGCATCCCTCTTCCCAAGGCTCCTGAAGTGCTGAAACTGAAAGAAAGCGAGCATAACTTCGGCAAGATTCCCCAGGGTAGACCGGCTGTCTATATCTTTGATATCGTGAACACCGGAACTACCCCTTTAAAACTGGATAATGTTCAGGCATCCTGTGGTTGTACCACCCCGGAATGGAGTCGGGAAGCTATCGAACCCGGGGCTACGGCAAAGATCAAAGTTGGTTATAATGCCTATGCCGACGGCCCTTTTACCAAGACAGTGACGGTTGTTTATAATACGAACCTGACCAAAACACTGACTATCTCCGGAGAAGTCTATAAAGCTCCGGCCAGTTCCGCGCCGGAAAATGCCCCGGTACAATTTTTAAAGCAAACGAATTAGTAAAACATACAAACAGTAAAATATACAAACCGGTAAACTTTCAAACTGAAAACAAACTATAATCATACAAACTGATAAACCATGAAGAAAGCAATATTATTAGCCAGTGCCTTTATCCTCTCCGTCAATCTTTTCGCACAAGCTCAGCAAAAGAAAGCGGAAGATGTTATCAAATTCAAGGAATTAGCCTATGATTTCGGCAAGATCAAACAGGGCACTCCCGTTACTCATGATTTTGGATTTACCAATGTCAGCGATGCGCCTGTGATCATCGAATCTGCTACTCCTTCCTGTGGCTGTACAACTCCCGTTAAACCCGAAGGAGCCGTTGGCAAAGGTAAAAATGACAAGATCGGCGCCGGTTTTAATGCCGCTGCTGCGGGCCCGTTCAATAAAAGCATTACCATCAAGGTTGCCGGAATCGATATGCCGGTTCAATTAAAAATCACCGGAGAGGTATTGACGGCAGACGCTTACGCCAAATACGAAAAAGAAAAAGAAACCAAACCCGGCAAATCAGGTCACTAAAAACAAATTGGACCAACCTGGCTCAAGGGCTTACGAATCAGGAATAATAATGGACCAGAAAATTTTATAGTAGAACCCCTTCCCATCTTTGGAAGGGGTTTTTTCTTTTTTTCGTTCTGATAAAGGCGCTTTGTATTTTTGTACCATGTTAACAATCAGCCACCGCGGACAACAAATGCCCGCTTCGCCTATCCGGAAACTAGTTCCCTATGCCGAAGCCGCCAAAAAAAGAGGAGTCAAAGTTTACCATCTGAATATCGGACAACCCGATATCGAGACCCCCAAAATGGCCCTGGACGCCGTACGTCATTTTGACTTCAAGGTGTTAGAGTATAGCCATAGCGCAGGAAATGAAAGTTACCGCAGAAAACTGTCCACGTATTATAAAAAGGCCGGGATCGATGTGGATTATAACCAGATCCTCGTAACGACCGGCGGTTCGGAAGCCATCCTGTTCGGCTTTATGAGTTGCCTGGATGCAGGGGATGAGTTGATCATTCCCGAGCCGTTTTATGCCAACTATAATGGTTTTGCCGTGGCAGCCGGTGTTGTGGTCAAACCCCTTACCTCTTATATAGAAAACGGTTTCGCATTGCCTCCGGTGGCTGAATTTGAAAAGCTGATCACCCCCCGGACCAAGGGTATTGTTATTTGCAATCCCAATAATCCAACCGGTTACCTGTACAGCCAGGAAGAAATGGATACGATCAAACAACTGATCATTAAATATGATCTCTACCTTTTTGCCGATGAAGCATACCGGGACTTCTGCTACAGCGGTCAGCATATCAGCGCTATGAGTCTGAAAGGCGCCGAAGATCGCGTCATTCTGGTAGACACCATATCAAAACGATATAGTGCCTGCGGGGGCCGGATAGGCGCATTGGTGACCCGCAACCAGGCTGTTCTGGATACCGTAATGAAATTTGCCCAGGCAAGACTAAGCCCTCCCTCCTTTGCCCAGATCCTGGGAGAGGCGGCAACCGAATTGCCTGACGATTACTTCGATTCGACCAAAGCGGAATATCTCAAACGGCGGGACGTGCTGGTAAGCAGGCTCAATAAGATTCCCGGTGTTTTCTGCCCGAATCCCGGCGGCGCCTTTTATGCCATGGCCAGTCTCCCGGTAGATGACTCGGATGTTTTCTGTCAATGGCTGTTGGAATCTTTTTCTTACGAGAACCAGACCGTAATGCTCGCGCCAGCTGGTGGGTTTTATGGAACCAAGGGCCTGGGGAAAAAAGAAGTGCGTCTGGCATACGTTTTGAATACTGCTTCCCTGGAGAAAGCCATGGATTGCCTGGAAAAAGCCCTGGAGCAATATCCTGGCCGAACAGTTTAATTTGGTTAGCATGGAGTAAACAATGGCCAGATTTTGTCCGGAATTGCAAATAGTCATATTAAATTTAATAACAATAATTTAATGAATTTTTCAAAAACAAGCAAAATTGACCAAAAAATACCTTTTTTGGCCTTAAAGAACCACAAATAACATATTAATTTTATAAAATATATTTAGTTTTTAATGTTAATTTTAAGTTTTTTTGAAAATGTTGATAAGAAAATTTCTTTTGAATCCAATAATTTCCGAAATTGCACTCAGAACGGTAGATAATCAGGGAAGAATTGAAGAAGAATTGAAGAGTTAGAAAAAAGGATTTAGCAAATAGAAAATCCTTGACGAGAAGTGAAAAAGGAAAGTAAACTGATCCCCGTTCGATAAAAATTCGATTTTACGTTTTTTTCATATGGCAAGCAATCGTTAGACGGCCTTCTGTTTCCACAGAGGGCCTTTTTTTATGCAACAAATCCCTCATTTACAAGATTTCATTTCAACTTTTAACTGCTTTTCTCTACATTTGCAGCCCGTTTGCCACCTTGCTTACTTTTTGGGTGTGCTTACAGGGAATAAAACCAACATTCGGCGCGATAGCTCAGTTGGTTAGAGCACAGGATTCATAACCCTGAGGTCTCGGGTTCAAATCCCGATCGCGCTACAAATACCCATAATAATTTGACCTTCAATTTATTATGGGTATTTTTCATCAGCCGCCAAGTCGAGTAACGTCGACAGACCAGGTGGATTGCAAATTTTTTTTATTGTATCTTTATAACGCGTATAAAATCGCCTGATATGATACTCCTTCCTTTAGGGCTTGTCCCCATTTTTATCATCTACACTTTGTACAGGCTACTCATAGCAAGGGATGCAAAAAAACACCAGTTTGAATTGGTCCTTGGCTCGGTCTTCACTTTGATATGGGGAGTGATTTATTTTATCATCCTTATATAAGACGACTGATTTCATGTTGATGATGTCTGATAAAGACATCCACTACAAGGATATCTTTTATGTTCAGGTTCAATAATTCGACCTGTCTTTGCGATGCATGCAACATCAGCATTTTTTTCGCACCCTTAATAGCGACAGCATAGTTTGTCCAATCAACTACAACCATCTATACAATCCACAAGATCAGGTTATGAAAATATTGCTTTTAACATGCTTCTTTAGTATCACATTAATGTCCCTGAGGGCACAACAGAATAATTCGGTCGTCATTGGCAAAATAGACAGCATCAATTCAAAATTTATAAATGAACAACGAAAAATTTGGATACATGTACCTGAATCCGCACGAGATGTTCATTCGAAAAAAAAGTACCCGGTTATTTACCTGTTGGATGGCGATTGGAATTTCACAGGGGTAGTGGGCATGATAGACTTGCTGGGCTCGATTAATGGTAATACCTATTGCCCGGAGATGATTGTGGTGGGGATACCTAACACAGACCGGCTAAGGGACCTGACCCCAACCTATGTAACCGATGGCCTGTGGATCGACAGCAGTACTTCCAGGAGGTCTGGTGGCGGTGAAGCATTTATGTCATTTCTCGAAAAAGAACTGATACCCCATATTGATTCGCTGTACCCAACTACCCCTTACCGCATGCTGATTGGGCATTCCTTGGGCGGGTTGACTGTAATTAACACCCTTGTACACCATAAGACCCTGTTCAGGAGCTATGTTGCCATTGATCCGAGCATGTGGTGGGATAGACAGAGGCTTTTGCGGGAAACAGGACAAATTTTACAAACAACTTCATACGCCGGAATATCCTTGTTTTTGGGCATGGCCAATACTCTGCCTCGCGGGATGGATACGGCGACGGTGCAAAGCGACACCAGTGATGGCACCATCCATCCCCGATCAATACTTCAATTGCGCAGATATCTTATGGGCAACAGCCAAAATGGCTTGCAAGCCAATTATAAATATTATAATGAAGACACCCATTCTTCAGTTCCCTTAATTGCCACTTATGACGCTTTGCATTTTATTTTTAAAGACTATCAATTAATTCTTCAGGACAGCTACTTTGCCGATTCTACGTTCAAATTCACTTCATTTCTTAAAGAGCATTATGAAAACATAACTTTGAAATATGGCATAACGTCAGAAGAGGGACGCACATTGTTGCCCCCGGAAGGCTTGGTCAGCGGGTTAGGTTATCAGCTTTTATATAAAAAGCAGTTTACCAGAGCAGAAGAGTTGTTTAAACTGAATGTAAACAACTACCCCGAGAGCTTAGAGGTGTATGACGCCCTTGGCGACCTGTATACGACCAGGGGCGATAAAGCAAATGCGATAGCGAGCTATAAAAAATCTTTATCCTTAAAAGAAACTGCGGAAACAAAGAAGAAATTAGAGAACCTGGAGGGAAAGTAATCAACCGCGGCCCCTATTGCATTATTCCCCTTATAGTTTGACTTTTGCATAATTAAATGCATTTTATATAATATCCATATTATTACCAATACCCGTTCGGTAAATCGCTAAATGCTGGTAGATAAAGTAGGAACTAGTTAGTCAATTATCCCGTTCTGGCTACCAAGCCCCATAGTAATTTGATTATCAAATAACTATGGGGCTTTCAATCTCCCTGCCTCCATTTTAAGCAGTTAACTTCACCCTGCCGTTGGTTAAGCCAGCCCCCCGGTTATAAAATCCTCCTGAACAAAGTCGATTTACCACCTATATTTATACGTGTGGGCTCTAAAGGCAATTCAATCACGTAAAAAAAATACAAGATGGAAGAAAGGAGAAATTTTAATACTGCGATGGCTCCGCGAATGAGCCAGGCTTTCCCTCAAGCAGTAATTGCCGAAAAATTCATTTTCTTATCCGGTACTCCCGGTTTCGATCTCCAATCCGGCAAAATCATTAGTGATGATTTTGAAGATCAAACCAGGCAATGTTTCCAAAATATCAAAATCATTTTAGAAGAAGCAGGAAGCAGTATAAACAAAGTCATAAAGACAACAATATTCATGGTAACCGGAAATGATTTTACTGTCTTAAATAAGGTCTATACCGAGTTTTTTCCTGAAAACCCGCCGGCACGAAGTGTGCCTCAAGTGATGCCTTTTCCAGCCGGGATCTTAATTTCAGTAGAATGTATTGCTCTTCAGTAAGAAAGATTACAGCACGCCCTCCACTTTACTCTTTGCCGATCAGGTTTACCCTTCCTTTAAAGCTATAACCGGCCTGATCAAAGAAGATCTTATAACCTGTACCCCAATAGCAAATAATGCGGTTACCAGGGATACCAGGGCAGCCCCGATAAAATAAAGAGGGCTGAGATCGATCCGATAGGCATAATTATCAAGCCAGGATCTTGTCATCCAATAACTCAACGGCAATCCTATGACGATCGACAACAAAACGGTCTTAGCAAAATCAGTCGAAAGCAGATAGACGATATTGTACTCGCTGGCCCCTAATATCTTCCGCATGCCAATCTCTTTGACCCTCCGTTCGGCAGTGAAAGCCGCCAGACCGAATAATCCCAGGCAGGACAACAAGATCGCCAAACCTGCAAAATACCAGGAAAGCTTGGCAACAAGCTTCTCAGAAACATATTGCTTTTGATAATCGTAGTCCAGAAATTCATAATCAAATGAAAAACCGGGATTGAAAGTCTTATAAAAATTCTTTATCCCCCGAACTGTCTCGCGCTCCTTTCCTTTGGCCAACCTGGCCATGACCAATAGGGTGGACGAAGGCTCCAGCCGGAAGATGAATGGCCTGACCTCTTCATGCAGGGAATTAAAGTGAAAGTCCCGGGTCACCCCAATGATTCGTTTCTCCTGACCAAACACCTTTATCACTTTACCGATCGGATCGGAAATACCCATGATCTTTATCGCCGCTTCATTTAAAACAACACTGGCAGAATCAGCAGCGAACTGCCTGGAAAAAGTCCTTCCAGCCGCCATTTTTATACCCAAAGTCTCTATCAGCTCATAATTAACAGGCATTTGATTGAACCGTATCTTACCGTCTATATTCTTTCCATCCCAATACACCCCTGGCAGCGGCGTAAAGGTTGGCAAAACAATCGAATTCATGATACTGGACGTCCGGACAACACCCGGTATGCGTCCCAATTCAGAAAGAAAAGTTTCCAAATTGGTAGACACCTTCCCCTCCATCTCAAAATAAATAACATTCTCTTTATCATAACCAAGACTCTTATTCTGAACAAGCTTTATCTGATTATACACTACGATGACGGAAACAATAAAAATAAGTGACAATGCAAACTGCAGGACTACCAGGCCTTTCCGTACGAATAACTCATTAATGCCTGAAGACATACTGAACTTCCCTTTCAACGTAATTGCGGGTTTGAAACCAGAAAGATACAAGGCAGGATAACAACCTGCGATAACCCCGGTAAATAGGGCAATACCGACGATCGGCAAACCATGGCTGGCGACAAGACTTAATGTAAGATGTTTCCCCGTGATTTCATTGAACTTCGACAGAAAAACACTTACAAGCACAAGTGCAAAGACAAGGGACAGAAGGCTCATCAAAACCGACTCCCCCATGAATTGAAAAATAAGGACACGCCTGTTTGCCCCCAGCGCTTTCTTTAAACCAACTTCCTTCATTCTACCAGTCACTTTCGCCGTAGATAAATTCATGAAGTTTATACAGGCAATGAGCAAAATAAAACAGGCTATGATTGAAAAAAGCCTTACATATTCGATCCTTCCCCCTACCTGAATTCCATTCTCATATTTGCCATACAGATAGCCGTCCGAGTATTTCCTCAAAAAAAGAATCGCAGGCGTTTTGTAGAGTTTGACATCAGATAAATTTGTTAGCTTATCATTAAACGCTTTTATATCCGTATGATCTCTCAAGACAAGGAAAGTAGTGAAAGGGCCGGTGGTCGGACCACTGGTGCTATTTTCCCCAGGCGCCATTATATCCTTCCATGAATCGAGAGATAATACGAAGTCAAGTTGATAGGTGGAGTTTGACGGAAAATTGTTGACCACTCCGGTAATGGTGACCTGTTTTGAAATAGATGCCCATTCCCATTCGATCGTTTTACCGACAACATCCTCCATCGTATTGAATAATTTTTCAGCCAGCCCCCTGGAGATCACGATCGAATTTTTATCCGTCAATACGCTATTCTTATTGCCTTGCAGCAATTCATAGGAAAACACATTGAAATAATCCTTACCGACAAAATTGCCTATCGCGCCCAAAGTGCTGTTCCGATAGTTGATATTAAATTTCCGAAACCAGTTAGAGGGCGTGGTCGTTACAGCGTATTCCACCTCGGGGAGGTCATTTTTTACGATCTCACCAAAAAGGCCGCTTGTTCCATCCGAGGTATTGATCCGATCACCCTGGCGTTCATTTACCATTACCTGGTAAAGACGGCTGTCATAGTGGTGGAATTTGTCAAAACCCAATTCGTCGCTAATCCATAAATAAATCAATAGAGCGCAGGCCAGACCAGCGGAAAGGCCAATTAGATTGATAACAAAAGTGGATTTATACCTTCTATAATTCCTAAAAAGGATTTGGAAATTGTGCCTGTACATTTAATCTTTTATACGGTTAAGCCCAGTTGAACTAACTCAAATCACTAATATGGATGCAAAAACCACAAGATTCCATATATCGTGATCATCAAAAGATTCGATTATATGCAAAAGAATAGCTTCATCTGGTCATCCGGGCAATTCGCTAAATGCCAGCAAATCAAGCATAATCTGGTTAGATAATTGTCTCAATCGCGCTACAAAGCTCCATAATAATTTGAAATTCAATTTAATATGGACTTTTCTTTAGGAACAATCAGATATTGTTTTAGTAGGCTTTTTCCGCATCTATTTCCTCCCTACTCGATCCACATTTGGCTATAACTACATATTTTAGCCCACTTATAGCCAAATCTAACCTTACATTTGGCTATAAGTGGTATATTTGGGTGACTTATAGCCAAATCAGAACATGGAGACATTTATCGGTCGACAAAAAGAATTAGCCAGATTGAAGAAGCTTATTGAAGACAGAGGTTCTTCATTCGTTGCTGTATACGGTAGAAGAAGAGTAGGAAAAACATTCCTCATAAGAAATGCCTTTCCCTTATTTGATTTTCAGGTAACCGGTATGGCCAATGTCAATACGGCCACCCAATTATCAAACTTCCATCTTGCGCTAAACCGATACGATACTTCGTCGATAGACAGGCCGCTGGCAACAAGCTGGCTGGAAGCATTCACTCAGCTTTCCACGTTACTGGAATCAAAGAAAAGTGAAAAAAAAATAGTGTTCCTGGACGAACTGCCATGGCTGGACACGGCAGGCTCCGGCTTTTTGCCAGCCCTGGAGCATTTCTGGAATTCCTGGGCCAGCGCAAGAACAGATATCCTTCTAATCGTATGTGGTTCGGAGGCAAGCTGGATCATCAGTAAGATACTAAATAGCAGAGGAGGACTTCATAACCGTGTAACAGACAGAATTCAGTTACAACCTTTTTCACTAAAAGAATGTGAGCAGTTTTTTAAAAGCCGCGGCGCTATTTTTGACAGATATCAG
Source organism: Flavitalea flava (assembly GCF_054461575.1). Classification (NCBI taxonomy): domain Bacteria; kingdom Pseudomonadati; phylum Bacteroidota; class Chitinophagia; order Chitinophagales; family Chitinophagaceae; genus Flavitalea; species Flavitalea flava. The sequence continues at coordinate 112,736 of NZ_JBTLQH010000014.1, read as the reverse complement.
ATAGTCCAGTTATATATGGTGATGGGAGGCATCCCCTTTTATTTGTCGCAGATAGATCAAAAACTAAGTGCAGCTCAAAATATTGACCAACTCTGCTTTACTGAAACAGGGATTTTACGGGTCGAGTTCGATAATCTATACCATTCATTGTTCCAGAAAGCGGAAGGGCATGTTCAGATTGTTGAAGCATTGAGTAAAAAAGCAAAAGGGCTTTCCAGAGAAGGAATAATCAAACTATCCAAAATGCCTAACGGCGGAGGAACAACCCGCATTTTACGGGAACTGGAAGAAAGTCATTTTATACGAAAATACAGGGCTTTTGGAAAAAAAGAAAAAAATAGTATTTACCAGCTGATAGATTTTTATTCTCTTTTTTATTTTCGATGGATTAAAGGCTTTGCACCATCCGATCAGGATTATTGGATCAGTCAACTGGATACCCCTAATCAAAACACCTGGGCCGGTTATGCATTTGAACAGGTTTGTCTGGAACATATCTCCAAAATAAAACTAGGGTTAAGTATTGCCGGAATAAGGACCGAAGCTTCGGCATGGTCCGGCGTTACGGATACATCAGGTGCCCAGATAGATCTGTTGATCGATCGTGCAGACAGAGTAATCAACATCTGCGAAATGAAATTTTCAATTAATTCTTTTGCTATCAGCAAAAGTTACGCGGAAGAGCTGAAAAGAAAGATCGGTGTTTTTAAAGAAGTCACCCAAACAAAAAAAGCAGTTCGTCTCGTGCTGATTACAACGTGGGGGCTTACCAGAAACAATTATTCTGATACGCTTGTGCAACACGAATTAAAGATGGACACCTTGTTTGATTAATATTAGCTGCTCATTTACCCTGTTATTACCCTGATGCAACAGACTTTCAAATAGGTGCTGCTAGCGTCCCTGAAAAAATATTATGTTTCTAAAGGGCTGTTACCTCTTACTGCTAAAAGAAAATGGTGGCAGTTGTTTTAATCGGCGGAATTTGCCTGCTTATTTCTGATCTTAAGTAAGAGGAAGGCGTCTGTCCGGTAAAAAGCTTAAAGTCTTTTATAAAATGCGTCTGATCAAAATAGCCAAGATCAAAGGCAACGTCGATGTACTGTTTTTTCAGTCTGTTTAAGGCCCCAACTGCATTTTTCATTCTGATAATAAAACAAAACTGTTTTGGTGAGGCACCTACAATTCTCCTGAATCGCTTCTCAAACGCGTCCAGGCTAATATTCAGGTCCAGGCATAATTCCTGTATTTTTATGTTCCCTTTAAAATAGTGGATTCTTTCAACTGCAGCCACAACCAAGGGGTCTGGCTTTTTGTTGGTAAACGCTGATAAAAGAAAGGTCTGTAAACGTTCCAGCCGAAGTCGATCTGTTGGTGCTCTCGCTAATTTTTCCTGCAAATTGGTTATAGATTGCCGGGGATAAATATCGGTTAGCGATACACTGGTCTGAAAAAACTCATGGATGGGCTGGGTAAAGAAGGATGCCGCTCCTGTTTCCTTAAATTTTACCAAAAGTGTTTCGGTACCTTTTGAGAGATGCATTTCCTTGTGTGTTCTCCTGATCCCTGCTACAGCAACCGGAGGCATATTATTTTCCGTATTATTAAGTGTATAATGATGTTTGCCGCTAAGCGTAAATGACAGGACGACCGAAGTCTCAGGATAAAAACTATGCGAAATTGCCGATCCACTTTTTACAAAAAGGAAACTTTCAATAAAACTTTCTAAAATCCCAGTGGGCCTATAACATTTTATAATCATCTGGAATACTTTTTACCGGACATGGACCCGCCTATTATTTTTGATTGAGCTTTGCCTGTACAATATCGGTTTTTTTTATCACTAATGAAGCCTGATCTATATAGGGAGCTATTTTTTCCAGGCCCTTACTTCCTGCTTCCCAGTGGGCGTTTCTTGCTTGTTCATCGTAGAACGCGTCAAATACACCGAATCCGGTTTCACTGGTACGAAACGCAAACCAGACTATGGTGCCTGTTTCCTCTTCAATAACCGTAAGGGCATTCCGCATGGCCTGTGCTACTTCTTCAGCTTTGCCGTCTTTTGCTTCAAACTGAATAAGAAATCCTAGTTGTGGTTTTTGGTCTTTTTCTTGTCTGACTGTTGTTTCCATGATTTTTAAATTTACTGTAAAACTAGGCATCCTTTAACCCGGAGAATAGTAAAAAACCATTGATCTTTCCGCGCATGCAACAACGGTATGTTTTTGGTGTCCTTATTTAAAGAGCGCCGCCTGACCTGATCGGCTGCCTGACCCAATCATCTGCAATATTAAGACTGCTTTATATGCTCAATAACTACTTCAAAATAGCCTTTCGCAACCTGCGAAAGAGCAAAACGTATTCATTTATAAACATTTTCGGCCTGTCGGCAGGTCTTGCGGTGAGTATACTGTTATTGCTTTGGGTAAATGATGAGCTGGGTTATGACCGGTTTAATGTACATTCGGAGAGTCTTTATAGATTGTCGCCAAAGTTTGGCGGTGTAGGTAGCTCCACCATTTGGGACAACACACCTGCTCCCATTGCCGGTTACGCCAAAAAGGAAGTTCCTGAAGTGGAAAATGCCTGCCGGATAACAACCAAATGGGATATTACCTATTTTGAGTATGACGGAAAAAAAATTACGGAATGGAATAACTGCCTGGTTGACCCGTCCTTCTTCACCATGTTTACTAACCCGCTTATTAAAGGCAACCCGGAGCAACCCTTTACGGATGCACATTCCATCGTATTGTCTGAAACTACCGCAAAAAAACTTTTTGGCGATATAGACCCTATGGGCAAGGTATTAAAGGCCGACGACAAAAAAATATACCAGGTAACGGGTGTGATGAAGGATATGCCCGAAAATTCAACAGTAAAATTCAATATAGCTTTTAATTTTCTGCAGCTAAAACAGGAATACGATACTACCGGCTACTTTAAAAGTCTTGACGCTAACTGGGGCCAGTACAATTATGAAACGTTTGTATTGTTAAAGCCAAATGCCAACTCTTCCGCCGTAGGTCAAAAACTTGGCGCGATTCACCGCCGCAACCAAAATATCGACTTTAACAAAAATCTTGTTTACCTGTTAAACCCGCTTACCAAAATTCACCTGTATGCTTCGGACGGGACAGAGCAGGGTATGATGATCGTGAAGGTTTTTTTTATAGTGGCTGTAATAGTGCTGCTGATAGCCTGCATAAATTATGTTAACCTTATTACTGCCAGGGCTATGAAGCGCAGCAAGGAAATAAGCCTGCGCAAAATTGTTGGCGCGGGCAAGGCCGGGCTCTTTCTGCAATTCTTAAGCGAATCGCTGCTCACCTTTTTCATTGCTCTTGTATGCGCAACCGGCCTTATTTACCTGGTAATGCCCTTGTACAATAATATTTCCGGCAAAAATATTGTTTTCAAACCCTGGGCACCAAATGTATTGGCAGTATATGGCCTTACCCTGCTGGCAACACTGCTGCTGGCGGGCATTTATCCTGCCGTAACGCTGTCGTCCTTCAAGCCATTGGAAGCAATGAAGGGTAAGTTAAGCGGAATTGGCAGCAAAGGAAATTTCCGTAAAGTGCTGGTGGTGGTGCAGTTTAGTTTTTCCATCCTGCTTATCTCAAGCACCATCATCATTGGCAAACAATTAAAATATATACGCGAAAAAAATCTGGGTTACGACAAGGAGAATATTTTCTCCTTCTTCATGCGCAACATTGACAGCCATTATGAGGCCGCAAAAGCCCAGCTATTACAACAACCTGGCATACTAGGTGTTACAGAATCGGGTGTAAACATCATCAATAGCGGAACCGGCAGTTCAGATGCCGACTGGGATGGCAAGCGATCGGACCAGCAATCATTTACCATTGGCCAGATGCCGGTGGAAAGAAATTTTTTGGAGGTGATGGGCATAAAGCTTGTGGAAGGCAAAGGTTTTACCGGCACAAATGCCGACAGCAGCAATTTTATACTGAACGAAACTGCTATTAAAGTAACCGGCATAAAGGAACCCGCAGTAGGCAAACGTTTTACCTTTCACGGGATAAAAGGGATGATTGCAGGAGTGGTGAAAGATTTTCATTATCAGGACATGCACAGCCAGATACACCCGTTATTGATTCAATACGACAAGAACTGGCGGGGGAAAATGTATGTAAGAACAACCGGCAAGGAAACCACCAAAGCATTGGCGGCCACAGAAAGGTTGTGGAAAAACTATAATCCGGACTATGCCTTTGACTATAGTTTTTTGGACAGCCAGTTTAACGATTTATACAAAAGCGATAGGCACGTGGGTCTACTGTTTAATTGTTTTTCTGTATTGACTATATTAATATCCTGCCTGGGTTTGTTCGGGCTGGTAACCTTTACGGCCGAAAGCAAGGTGAAAGAGATTGGTTTACGCAAAGTTCTGGGCGCCGATATCCTGCAAATTGTAACCCTGCTCTCAAAGGACTTTTTGGTGCTGGTGATGATAGCCGCAGCCGTAGCCTTCCCGGTGGCCTGGTATGGGCTGAACAACTTCTTACAGGGCTATGCCTACCGTACCGACATAAGTTGGTGGGTGCTTGCGGCTGCGGGTGCAACTACGATGTTTGTTGCCATGATTACCGTCAGTTTTAAGTGTGTACAGGCTGCGCTGGCGAACCCGGCAAAGAGTCTGAGAACGGAATAAAGAATGGAAATCAGTCATTTGGAATTGAACTGTCTTTCAATCTCCATCCGGATCAGTCACATCTATCTCAGCCACCCGGCCTATTTGCCCATCTTCCAGCCTAACCTTTATACCTCTTGAATGATACAATGCTGATGTTAGCAATTCCTTGACAATGCCATATGTTAATTTACCCTTTCGCTGATCTTTTTTAAGGATAATAGCCACTTCCTGCCCCGGGTAAATATCTTTTCTATTTTGGCCATTCATAGTGTATTCTGTTTATATGAAGTAAAATTATTGAAGAGAGACCTACCATCCAATTACTATTTTTATCCATATGGAAACGACCGGTAACGAACCGGCCAAAATTCCTATCTTCAACCTCTGATTTCTTTGTGCTCAATATGCCAACCTTTTTTCGTCATGCAGCCTTGCCAGCCCTCTTTATTCTCCTGTTTGGTCATAACATGCAGGGCCAGAACCTCGTGCCGAATCCTTCCTTTGAAGACGTCAATACCTGCAGCGAATTCGATCAGCCATGCAGCCCCTCAGCCTGGTTCTTTTTAAGCCGCAAACTTACTACAGGTTACTTTCCCCGATTCCCTTCCGCAACGGGTAGCCGACATCTGCAGATCGTAGCCGCCAGCCGGGAAACCGTCAACCGTCAGTATTGGGAAACCATGCTCTTATGCCCCCTGCAGGCAGGGGAACGATACACGGTCAGTCTAAAGATCGCCAGTCCGGGTAACAAAACGGAGCTTAGCCCCATCTGCCCCAATTTGCGAGACATAGGTCTATGGTTTACCGGCCGTTTTGTTTTTGTCCAGGGAGACTCTGTCTTACAACCCCGAAACTACCTTTCTTTCACGGGTGCACCGACTAAGGATTTGAAGAACGGTTGGTTTGAGATCAAAAAAGAATTCGTCCCCACTGCCAATTCCTCCATGCTGATCGTCGGCAACTTCGTCCGGACCCCTAACGCCGACATCATGGAACAACGGAGCTGGCCCCACCCAACCATCGATTTCCTGGTAGACGATATTTCGGTGGTCCCGATGAAGACGACAATCTGTAAAAACTATCAGAAAATAAAAGACTCTTTGTATTCAATCACCTGGCGACATTCCGATAACGATCCAGGGGAACCGGGCCCTGGTATCTCCGATACTCCGCCAGATACCAGTGTAAGGAGAATCGTAGCTCCGGAACAAACTCCCGTGAAAATCCTATCCCCTCCGAAGACTGACACCATTGTCATCCATAATATCCATTTTGATTTCGACAAATACCTGATTCAAAACCCGGACACCTTACAGCGATACCGAAGCCTTCTGACCAGGCCAGGTATAAAAAAAATACAAGTGGTGGGATTTACGGATGATACCGGCTCGGAAACCTACAACCTGGATCTTTCCAAAAAAAGAGCCCGTGAAATCGCCCGCCTGCTGTCGTCGAAATTCAACATCCCTCCTGCCCTGCTGGAGGCGGAAGGAAGGGGGAAATCCAGGGATTACCCGACAAAAGACCTGAACAGAAGGGTAGAAATTTATATTTTCCACGAATAGAACACAGGACCAAAAGCACGTAAGTCATTGAATTTTAAATCTTTCGAATTTAAAATCAGGAGAGTCTTGTTTTTTTATTAATTTATCATTGCCATGCTCTAATTATTTGAGCAAAACAGGTAAAGATATTTGTATGCCAATTTATATGGACCGTCACGATGTTTCTGAATCAGTTACAGCAGAAAATATCGCTCAATTACATCAGGAAGATTTAAAAATACAGGGCCAGTTTGGCTGCACAGGGTTAACGTATTGGTTTGATGAAAAAAGAAAAACGGCCTTCTGTTTAATCGAGGCGCCCGATGCGGAGGCGATTCAAAAAATGCACAACAAGGCACATGGCCAGGTTCCGCACAGGGTAATAGAAGTAGATCCCGGAATCGTAGAATCATTTTTAGGCAGAATTGAAGATCCTGAAAACACACAGAACTCTGCCTTAAATATTATTAAGGACCCTGGCTTCAGAATAATTATGGTCATAGAGGTAAAAGGATTGCCGCTCATACAAAATAATTATGCTCAATTTAAAACCTCATTGGATACCTACCATAACGCGGTCCCAAACCTGATAAACGTTTATGAGGGCAAACTTGTCCAACAATCCGGGAACCATTTTTTAGCTTCTTTTACATCAGCCTCAAAAGCCGTCCGGGCGGCATTGGACATCCGGGCAGTATTTAATGATTTCAGGAACGATATCAATAATAACGAGGTCCTTTTAAAGATTGGTTTATGCGCCGGGATGCCGGTGACCGACAAGAAACTCATATTCCAGGACGCGATAAAATTAGCGGAAAGGATGTCTAAGATTGTTAAAGGAGAAATTATCGTTTCATCCGAAGTTAAAGGATTATATAACAGCGAGAATCCGGTTCATTTAGATGAAGGAAGGATCATAGTAGCGCTTACGCAGACAGATGAGCAATTCCTGACCCTTTTAATGGATTATACAGAATCCAGCTGGAGCGACACGGATTTCAAAGTAGATGATTTCAGCAAACCAATGGGATGCAGCAAATCGCAATTGTATAGAAAAATGAATTCACTGACAGGTCAATCCCCAAATACATTTATTAAGGAATACCGGTTACAGGAAGCTTTGACCTTGTTGAATAAAAATAATGGTAACATTTCAGAAATTGCCTTTGAAACAGGGTTTACCAGCCCCTCCTATTTTTCAAAATGTTTTCAAAGGCGATATGGCCACTCACCTTCTGATTACCTATCTGCCAAGACCTGGTAACAATCCCGGTTTTGGGTAATTAGCCCGCTTGAATCAAAATTACCAGCATTTGACTCAAATGTTTCAGTCTTCGAATGCATAGGTTTGTAGTTTTGGTAAAGACAAACAATTTTATCAAAAAACAAAATCATCATTATGAGAGTTTCATTTTCCATGAGCCTATTGGCCGCTTTCGGCCTTTTTTCACTCTATTCATCAGCTCAGACAAATGGGGCGGATTCAATGAATAATACAGGCGAAAGGCATCTTTTTATAGATGTCCACCATTTAGGGGCTGGTAAGGTTAAATACCAGGATGTTGCTGCAGCGCATGCCAAAGATCTGGCGGTCGAGAAGAAATACGGTGTAGAATTTATAAAATATTGGGTCGATGAAGACAAAGGGCTGGTATATTGTCTCTCCTCATCCAATGATACGGCTTCCATCAGAAAGACGCATGCCGAAGCACATGGGCTATTGCCGGACGGTATCTATATGGTAACGGATGGACAGGCAGCAGCTATAAAAAATCAAAAGAATTTGTATCTGGACATTCATGAATTGGGGGCTGGAAAGGTAACCGCTAAAGATGTAGCAGCAGCACATCAGAAAGATCTGGCAGTAGAGAAAAAATATGGCGTAAACTTTATCAACTATTGGGTAGATGAGAAGAATGGAGTGGTTATGTGTCTTTCGGAAGCAAAGGATTCAGCTTCCATTGTCCAGACTCACAAAGAAGCCCATGGATTACTTCCTTCTTCCGTACTAAAAGTCAAACAAGGGAAATAGGTAAGGGAATTATAAGGAGAATAAGTAATAAAAAGTATATTGCTGGCTAAATCTACCAGGATGAACGCTGCAGAATTAAAAAGCTTACAAGCGCCAATTAAGGAAAAATATAAAGCACAACCTGAATCGGCATTGATAACGCTAAAAGCGCAAGGCATTATTGGAGAAGGAGTATCCTGCAAAGTTGAAACTGGCCGCGCGTTTATAGAAGCGGGTCTTCATCCCGCAACCGGAGGAACCGGTATGCTTGCCTGTTCGGGAGATCTGCTTCTTGAGGCACTGGTAGCCTGCGCAGGAGTCACGTTGACAGCCGTCGCCACTGCAATTGGCGTAGAAATTAAAAATGGTAGTATCAGCGCTGAAGGAGATCTTGATTTTCGCGGAACTCTAGGTGTTTCAAAAGAGGCTCCTGTAGGATTTACAAAGATCCGGCTTCGGTTTAACTTCGATTCCAATGCGACAGAAGAACAAATGACAAGTTTATCCAAACTCACCGAGAGATATTGTGTCGTCTATCAAACTATATGCCGGGGGGTCAATATTGAAACCTCCTATAACGTATAGGGCGACAGATCATTTCAAACTTACCTGAATCCTTGCTGTGCGCATAATTTCGCAAAGGTCCTTCCCATTGATGATCAGTGTATGCGGCAGAAGAATACCCTGCTCCGGGAGATATTGCGCGTAGTCGGTTACTTTTCCGGGGCTGCCCTCTATTTCACCGGTCATGGATTCCTGCCGGATCTTCAGACCGGAGCGCAGGTCATAACAGGATCGCCATCGATCACCGAAGGGAGTGGTAACGGTGATCGTATAAGCATCCATACCACTGACCTGCGTGATAGAATCACCAAGGACAAGGCGGTATCCCGGTTGTTCCCAGGTTAATTCGGGAAAAGGAAGGATCGCATATTTTAATCGCGCCTCTCTGGCGGAGTCTTGAGATGTTTCCGTTCCAAAAGACCATAAGCGGAGAAGGCCGTCATGAACCCGGATACTGTCACGCGGGTGGCGGGCCGCCTGAAAACCTGACGTCATATCCATGTTTTCCGGGTTGTCATAATGCAGTCGGCAATAAAAACCGCCTTTGTCTGCAAAGTTGGACAGGGACCAGGAAAGTTCATTGATCCGCCCCAGTTTTGAACGCCCCCCTATGGCAGCGAGATATCGATCTGCTACTGCAGCGGGAGTAAGACCGGGAGGTAGGGGTTTCTTTTCCTGGTTGCCTGCCCAGCTGTTATCGGAACGGTCCTGGTCGGGTAAATGGCGATCGGGGTCAAGGGTCACGCTGACAGCCGAGACGGATGGATAATGGAAGGTCCAGGTATTACTTTGCAGCCATATCTGCGCAGGCAGCCGGACGCGATCAATAACACCGTTGAACTGCCGGATCTCCGCCACAACAGGCATGGCGATCCTGTTTTTGTTCCCGATCGTCACATCGACTCCTCCCGAAGGGTCGCCCCCGGTATAGTTTACGGAGATAATGGCCTGATCCAGTTTCCAGTCATTAAAGAACCAGCTCCGCCAGTACCAGGAAAGGTCTTCCCCGGATGCATTTTCCATATAGCGGAAAAAATCTTCGGGACCGGGATGACGGAAGGCCCATTCATGGATGAAGCCCCGGAAGGCTTCATCAAAACGGTCCGGGCCAAGCACTTCATTGCGAAGGATACGCAGGACCATCGCTGGTTTAACATAGGCGGCCATAGCGACCTGGTTGGGGGTAATGAAGGGAGCAAGCGTTACTACCGGAGGCAGCGGAGTTCCGCTGGTCAGCCAATCCATCGCCATATCGTGGCTGAACGCGGTCTGTATATGCAGGCTGTCTCCATTGATATCATTGATAAAGGAATTAAATCCTTCGCACATCCAGTTATGCAGCGAGTTGACACCAACAATAAAAGGGAACCAGGCATGTCCCATTTCGTGATTGGTCTTGGCGGCTACGCCGATCATTTCGGTACCGGTGCCGGCAGAGACGAAGGCGATACCGGCTCCGGCCAGACCGGTGGATCGCCCGGCTATATTGACTGCTGACGGGAATGGATAGGTGCACCATTGCCGGGAATATGCTTCAATCTGACTTTTAATATTGCGCGTTGAACCATTCCATCCGGGATTCTGATAGGCTACCGGATAAAGGGTCATAGCCATGGCGCTGCGGTTTGCGGGCAGGCGTATACAGGCTGCATCCCAGATGAAAGAGGCACTTGCTGCCCAATTGGCGCTGCTGATACTGTCCCCGCTAAAATGCCAGGTCAGGGTGCGCTTGGAAGTATGTCCCATTCCTGAGCGTACCTCCTCTCCATTCCTGATCATCACCGGTGTGTCGCTTTGCCGTGCAGTTTTGAAACGTTGTAATTGAACCGGGGATAACACTTCGGATGGATTTCGGAGCTGACCGCTCGCGCCGGCCACCATATTCGTCGGAAGCGTGAGGTAATAATCCATGCTTCCAGGATCGGCATAAAATGTATTGGCAGTATTCCATCCCTGGAGGTCATCGTATACAGCCATTCGGGGATACCAGTCGGAAAATTCGAATACACTCCCGTTGGGGGTTGACAATATCCCCATAAGATCCGATCCGTCGGCCGGCAGTTGAAAAGTATACCGGAGGAAAAGCCGGCAACGCTGCCCTGGCTTCAGAGCTGTAGGCAGAGTCACTTTCATGTAGGTATCAAACACCTGGTAATGTAGGGCAGCAGCGGTACTTCTGTCAGCGGCTTTTGTTGCAGCGGTCAGTCGGCCATTGATGTGTGGAGCCCCCTTCCCAGGCTGTAAGGCGACCTGCTGAAAAGTATAGCCTTCCGTATATTCCGCAATTCCAAAACGTGATCCGCTTACCGGGGTAAGGAGGGTCGAGCGGGAATTTTTTCGAAAACGATTTTGGGTAAGCGTGATCCACAGGAAAGGCAGGGATTGTGGACTATTGTTAATATAGGTGATATACTCATCGGCTTGCAGCATACGCGTCAGCGTATCGAAAATTGCCTTGATCCGGTAATCGGAGCGGTTCTGCCAATAACGGGGGCCGGGTCTGCCATCGGCTGTGCGCAAAAGATTGAAGCCTCCCTGGAAGACAGGTGAGAACACGCTGGAGGGGTTGCAGGCCGTATCAGGCAAGACGTCAACCTTTTGCCCTGTGGCACTCAGGGCGACCATGGTAGCCAGTCCCGCCATTAAGAGAATGGATCTGAACATAAAGGCGTAAACAATAAATTGATTTGGGTAATTGTATTGCTGTCTACGACCGGTACTTGCAGGTTTCTTCAGGGAAGATCTCCGATTGCCTGGAGATCGATCCCGAAATTGGCCTGATAGTATTGAACGATAATATTGTATTTTATCCTGATGAGGCCATTGGTATCCGTTTGCGGAGTGAACCAGGTATCACTGATCTGTTGGAAAGGGGTGGAGGTGATCATTTGGATATAATCAAGGAAATCTGATGTGGCATCATTCGTTGAGCCATCGGTGCGATAATACAATGCCCCAAGGCGCAGATGGTTACTGCTGTTCAGGATGGCATAATTGGTGACAGCGTCAAAAGAGGGAGGCATCTCCACTACCTTGTTGCTTATAGCCTGTTGCCAGTACGCTCTGTTCAGCCAACCCCTGGCTTTAGCTACCTGGGCAGGGGTGAGCAGGGGCATGATACTGTCCACCTGACCCAAAGTGATCTGGTGCTGACCTGAAACAGCGGTGACGGATATATTATGTGTCGTATCATAGGTCGGTGGAGCATATACAGTATTACTATTAATGACCGCAATCGAATCGATCTCCCCGGCCAGTAGTATCCGCCATGGAATCGTTTGTTTTACAAATGCAATTGGGTAAACATCCAGCAGGTTGGCGTGTAGAAAATGCAGGCCCTGTTGTATATAATTAGTGTCGGCAGGAAAAGCCTGTATTTGGTTAAAAAATACCGCATTGGTGACCCCATATCCAAAATCGGCGGCAGTCCATTTGTACAGAATGAACGTGCCATAGGTATTGTAAAAATCAACGATATCCTTGTCATACGGCTGATTGCCTTGGGGCAAAGCATACAATATATTGGCCGTTCCCGGGGTAAGCACAGGCGATTTGTAGCAGGACGACAGGATGACCATGAACAGGCAGATTATCAGGCCTGTCCTGACGCTAAGCTTAGATATGGTAGAAGAATGCATATTGGCTAAAAGATTTACGGTGAATGGAAAAGGTTTACAGTGAATGAAAAAGGTTTACTACCTGCCCCTGTCTTATCATGGCGCAGGCATCCGAACCGGTCCCGCAGGATTATCCTGCAGGCTGCTGTTCAATTTCAGCGCCTCGGCAGGCAGGGGAAGGACGTACTCAGGATCATGTCTATTCAGCACATATTTTACGGTGTTATTGCCGTTATTAAAGAAATGGGTGATGGAGGGCATGCCATAACGCCGAAGATCGAACCAACGCTGTGTCTCGCTAAACAGCTCCCTTCTTCTTTCATTGCGGCAGAATTGCAGCAGGGAATCCGGAGCAACGTTCGTCAGCGGCACGAAAGCAGCCTGTGGAAAGCGGTTGGTTCGAAGCGTATTCAGGTCATTGATGGCAGATTGGGCAGCATTGTCGTTCTGTCCCTTTAGCGCCTGCTGCGCATAAGCTTCGGCCCTGTTGAGATAAGCTTCCGAAGTACGGAAAGCGGATCCGGTCTCCCGGTTAATGGTATTGGAGGTATAATTGCGCTTGATCTCCACCGTTGGAACTGATACATAGGGCAGCAAAAATGGTGGAGCCACGCTGATGTAATATTGAGTACGCAGATCATTGGGATCGTACTGGTTAAAAAGATCCTGGGAAAGACTGAAATTCACCGTGCTTTGCGCGAAATTATAATTGTCGGAAGTCGAGCCATAGGTCCAAAGTGTCTCCACACCACCGACTCCGATGATCGGGACAAAGGAGGTGCCGGCCAAAGGGTCATACCCGCTTGCGGCGAGGTCTCCCAGGTTCAGCAGCTGTGGGTTATTTTTCAGTACATAGGATGCATGGTATACAGCGCTGTCCCATTGCTCCGTATATAAGAACACCCTGGAGGCCAGCAAATGGGCCGCCAGGTAATTCATGCGATAGGGATCGCTCGTCTTTTTTGCGGGATCCAGCAACAGACAGGCGCTGTCCAGGTCGGCGACGATCTGGTGATATACTTGTGCCACACTGTTGCGTACCGGCATTACCTGGGAGAGGTTGGGTGTGAGGATCAGCGGAATTCCGGGGCTCTTATCCGGGGTCGTAGTGGAATCATTGTAGGGACGGCCATACAGATTGACCAGCAGCCAATAATAAAAAGCCCGCAACCCGTAGCCCTGTCCCTGCAAATAATCTTTATCCCCCTTTGTACCCACGGTCCCTTGTGCATCCTGGATGGCGACATTTGCTCCCACGATCAGGCCGTAGATCGTCTTATAGGAATTGGTGCCGGCGGTAGGCAAGGCATTGGCTGCAATTTGCGTGTACCAGTCCGGCTGCCAGGAATAGACGGGCAATGCCTTCATACAAAGCAAATTATCCGATACTATCCCAAAATAAGATTGATTGTCATCATCCATAAAATAGAGTTGAGGTGCCAGTGCAATCCCGGCATTCGGATAGCCGGAACCGTACAACAATTCACTATAGTCCTCTGTTGTGACAGGAGTAAATTCGGATTGGCTTTTTTCTGCCAGGAATTTTTGGCAGGAACAAAGACCTAACGCGGAAATAAGCAGCAGGGAAATGATCTTTCTCATTTTAAACATTTTTGGTACCTCAAAAAGAAACAGAAACGTTGACGTTGTATGCCTTGATCACCGGCATCGCCAGTCCGGTGGTATTGTCGATTTCCGGGTCCTGGCCATGCAGGGCTTTGCTGGCGATTACAAAAGGTTTGCTAACGCTTCCGCCTAAAGACATTCCTTTAACCGGCCACCGGCTCATGATCCGGGCAGGTAAATTATAGTTCACACTTATCATATTGCAACGCAGGAAGTCGGCATTGTACAGACGGGCGCTGGATTGATCATACAAGGAGTAGGGAGAACTCTTATATGATGCTCCCGGCAATATGACCCCTCCACCTGTTTCATCGTAGTTGGAATAGCTGGGAATATTGGTATGCATTTCATCACCCGGATTTTTCCATCTGTTGTTCAGATCCTTGACAAGGTTCATTTCCGGAGGCGGCGCCAGTGCCACCCCTCCGCCGATGCTCGGATAGATAGGATACAGGCGTTTGGTATTGCCAAAGCTGAAGGCAAACGTTGCCATAATGCTCAGCTGCTTATAGCGTAGGGAAGTTGTGGTGCCGCTGTTGATCAATGGTCTTTGGAGACCCGAATAAGTAAGGTAGCTGGAAGGGACCGTATTGGAAGGAATGGGATGGGCTCCGAAATTGTTAAATACCGGGTATCCGTAATTGTGATCCAGGCCGGCAAAAGAATAAGACCAGAAGGAGCCCGCCGGTTTACCTGTAATAATAGCCGTTCCGTTCAGGTAATCGGAATAAGTATTGGTAATGCTCGCCTGATTGACCTGGTTGAAGGTCTTGCCAAAACTGAAATTCTGGGACCAACTGAAATTTTTTGTCCGCACCAGAATAAAATTGGCCGACAGGTCAATTCCCCAGTTGAACATTGTCCCGTAATTCATGAACATACTGGGAATACCATATTCTTCCGGCAGGCTGCGGGAGAGCAGGAGGTTGGAATTATGGGTCGTCCATACATCGCCGGTCATACTGATCCTTCCATTGAACAGGCTCAGATCCGCACCGAAATTGGTTTGGATGGTTTTCTCCCAGCGGAGATAAGGATATGGCAGACTTTGGAGGTTAAGGACAAGTTCATTTGAGCCGGGATCAACGGGTGAAGTGGGATAGGAAGCGATCAGGTTGGGTCCCACCTGTGATATGACATTGCCCTGTGTGCCGAAGGAGGCGCGAAGACTCAATCCGTTTATTACATTGCTTTTTTGCAACCAGGGCTCCTGGGTAACCTCCCACCGTCCCGCCACACTCCAGTTGGGGAGGAAACGCTGATTGGAATATTGCCCGAAACGATTGGACCCGTCGGTGCGAAAATTTGCGTTGAAGATATATCGCTTATTAAGGCTGTAGGATAGGATTCCCAGCCAGGACAAGGTATTGGTTGTCTGGTTTGTTTGGGTTATAGTATGTACTACGGTAGTATTTGGATTAATATACGCGCCACCTCCTGCATTATAATATGCGGAATAATAAGTTTGTCCACGGTCGGGGTAATAGCCCAGTTCCAGGGAACTTTGTCCCGTTTGGTGTATGGACTGGAATTCCTGTGTAAGGCTAACGGAAAAATTATCCCGGCTGGCAAAAAGTGATCTGTCGAAACTTAAAGTATGGCGGACGGTATAAGCGGAGACCCCATTGGTCGTGGGATAGGCTATTCCGCCGAAAGGAAGGGAGGATTTTACCTGTTGCTGGCTTCCGTTCACTACACTCCCATAATCATAACCCCTGATCTGGGCAACATTCCAGCTTTGTGCATCCGCAAATCCTAAAGCCGTCGTGCTGTTTGCCTGGCCTCCGATAGTCGCTGAATAGTTCAATCCATTCAGGATTCTGTAATTCAGATTGGCGTTAATAGAATAGTCTTTCGTATTGGAGGTATTCCCGGTGTGCGCAAGCTCATTCTGTATGCTATAATGCAAAGGGCGGTTGATGGTACTAAGGTTGGCTATGGAAAAGCCGGTCACATAGGGTGAATCTGCCGAGATCGCTCTGCTGGTCCGGAGGGCATAAACGGAAGGATTAACGCCGGCATAAAAACTGTTGGCCCCGCGATAACTTCCTGCCATCCCCATGCTGAAGGTTACCCGGTTATTCAGGCTGGAATTCAGATTGATCATCCCGGTATACAGGTTCATATTATCGCCGGTATAATTTCCTTTTGCGGCATCATAGCCAAAAGATGCATAATAGGTAGTTTTACCGCTGCCCCCGGAAAAGCTAAGGTGATGTTGTTCACTGAACTGGTTTCGTGCGACAAGCTTAAGCCAGTCGGTGTTCATGGTCTCAAAGGAGGCGACTTCAGCGGCAAATTGATCCTGTGTGATCTGGCGGGCCTTAAAGGCCGCTATCGCACCTTCATAGGAAGCGGGTATAGGATTGAATTGATAGTATATTCCCTTTGCCCATATTTCCCTCGAAACATCGATCCGTTCCCTGGAATTCATGCCATTGATCTGTCCGTAATTAGGAGCGGCTTGCAGACCCAGGTTCACGGAATAATTCATCTGTGTGGCGCCCGCCTTTCCATGTTTGGTAGTTACAATGATTACGCCATTTGCGGCCCTGACTCCATAGATCGCTGTTGCCGCTGCATCTTTCAGGAAGGTAATACTTTCGATATCCAGCGGACTGACGCCGGAGATGGCATTGCCGACAATGGAGAAATTGGCTTGCTGCGCCGATTCAAGGACGGCGCTGGTTTGCAGCGGTGTAAGTTCGACGGGATCATTCTTTATAATGCCGTCAACTACCCAGATCGGGGCCGTGGTGCCCAGCAGGGTATTGGTGCCGCGGATACGCAGCGTAGGTGTGGAACTGGGGCTGCCTGAATTGTTGATGACCATCAGACCGGGCACCTTTCCCTGCAGCATCTGGTCGACCGTGTGGGCTCCCGGCTCCAGGAATTGTTCCGGCTTGAGCGTGAAGGTGGAGCTGGCCAGCAGGCGTTTGTCCACCCGCTGGTAACCGTTGACGACATATTCTGTCATTTCCTGTGGGGCAGAGTCCAACGCAATACGCATCAAACTGCTGTTTCTTACAATACGTTCCGTAGTCTTCATGCCCAGGTAACTGAATTTCAAATGCGCCCCAATAGGCGCCTCAAACGCAAAGCCCCCCTTTTCATCAGTTCTGGCACCGACGTGCTCATCGCCCACGCGTAGTTCAATACTGGCATTGGCCAGTAGATTGCCTTTATTGTCCGTTACCAGCCCGGAAATATTGATCCAGGTTTCCCCTTTGACGGGATCACTGTTTTTTTTACGGGGAATGATCATGACCGAACCATCCGTTCCTTCAATATATTGCAGATTGGTATGGACCAGCATTTTTGCCAGTACATTACGTGCCGGCTCATTGGTGACCGAAAGTGTCACATTCGGCTGGGTTTTGAGCGTCTCCAGGTTATCGGTAATGGCAAGCCGGGCCTGATCCCGTAATAATTTCACGGCCTGGGGGAACGGCATATTGGTGACCGAAAAGCTGATCTTTTTATCCAGGGGATTAACAACGGGCTTATTCTGAGCCCGCAACGCGGAGCAGAACGCCATACTCATCAGCAAAAATATCACGGGCAAAGATAGCCTGGCCCTTTGCCAGGTAATGGCAAAGAATGATAAGTCGATCATTTCTTAAGCAGTTTTTAAGTAAATAAAAGGTGGATAAGGCCTGTTTTGGTTAGTGTTTGTTTGGGTTACGATTAATTTTGAAGAACCGCACTTCTCTTCCGGTCGTTTCGAAACCGACTCCCTCAATGGTGCTGGTAATCGTATGCAGTACTTCCTGCAATTTTTCCGGTGCCTTCATATTTACCGTAAAATGAAGATCGGCCAGTTCGGGATCGTCGAAAACCAGGTTGTAATCATATTGACGGCCCAATTGTGTTGCGATCTTTTGGAAAGAAGCATCCTCCAGAAAAATGATGCCGTCTTTCCAGGAGGTAAAAAGATAAGTATCTACCTTGTTTTTTTTAAGGCTTGTCTTCTTTCCCGTTTCAAAAAGTGCCTGTTCACCTGGCTCCAGTATAACCGCCGTTTCCGCTTCGCTTACGTTGACCTTACCTTCTGTAAGCGTGGTGAGCAAAACCGGATCATAGGTATTGATATCGAAGGCCGTACCCAATACTTTAACGGACATATCTTTGGCATGTACGATAAATGGATGAGCCTCGTCTTTACTCACTTCAAAAAAGGCCTCGCCTTCCATCGTCAGTTCCCTGGTGCTCCCGGTAAAGACGGTCGGATAGGTCAGCCTGGAGCCCGCATTGATCCATACTTTGGTCCCGTCCGGCAGAATTAACCTGGATTGGTTGCCGCGTGGAACTTCCAGGGTATTGAAAAATACGACCGGGGAGGAAGGTTCGTCCCCAGCAGTTCTTTTTTCCCCCGCATCCGCACCTGCAACGGCAGATTCATAGGACACAATGCCCTTACCGGCCCGGATAGTGGCGCCATCCTGCTCCTTCAAGGTTTGTGCGGTGTCCAATCCTACCCGGCGGCCACCGGCTAGGATCAGCTGAACACCATGGGAAGGCGGCAGATCGGCCACAGCGCCCGATGCGGTGGAACCTGTATGGTTCCCTTGTATAGACTCATGTTGTCTGCCCCACCAATACAGACCTGCCAGCATAACCGGCAATAAAATGGCGGCGGCATACAGAAACCGCTGGATCCGTCGAACAGGCATTGCCCGTTGAGGTATTCCGGCATCGATATGATCTTTCACCTTGCTCCATCCGGCATCCACAGGGAACTCCCGATCCGCATCCGGTTGTTGCAAGAGTATCCTGGTCCTTCTGAGAAAGAGCAATGCATTTTTTTCTTCCTCGGAAAGATCACCCGTACTTTCCGGTGGAAGCGAAGACTTCTTCAGCAATTCTTCCAGCTTATCCCAACGGATCCCGCTGTTATCATTTATTTCCATACGATGGGGTAATGTTCATTCCTGTAATAAGGCAACCCATGCTTCAAATAGGGTGAATCTGTCACAGAAAATTGTTTATAAAAATTACAATCCAGGCCAGCAACAGCCCTGCGCATTCCTGCCGCAGGAACTGGTAGGCCAGGCGGATCTGGGTTTTTACCGTATTGACCGAAATATTTAGGCGGCTGGCAATCTGGGCATAAGACAAGTCATCCTTATTGCTTAACAGGAATATGATGCGTCTTTGTTCAGGCAGGCGTGCGATCACCGACCAGAGGGCCTGTTCCCTGGAAGCCTGGGTCTGTTGCTGTTCCCTGTCGGCAGCCTCATCTGTGGAGAGTGCCTCACCAAACAGATTGTCATACGGGATATTTCTTTTCGATTGCTTAAGGTAGTTGAGGCAAGCATTTTTCACCGCTCTGGACGCATAATGCCGGAAGTTGTGAATGAGGCCCAATTGCCCCCTTTTGTTCCAGCAATAGCAGAAGAATTCCTGAACGATATCCTTCGCTGCCTCTGCATCTGTAACAATAAAATTAGCGGATAGACATAAAGCCTGGTAGTGCTCGCGGAATAAGGCTTCCATTACTGCAGGGTCGGTTATATGTAGGTTCTTCTCATGCACCTCGGACGATCAGGCAATTTTCTCTGAACAGTTAATTAAAAAAATCTCATGATGGACAAGCAGCCGAACGAATACGATAAGGAGAATGGTATTTTTCAAATGTAATGAAATCAGAAGTCTTCTCAAAGAAATAAACTTGCCTGCCGGACAAAAGTCCGGGCAGGCAAGTTGTAATTTTATACGGGAACGGTTATTTATTTTCCATCGTTTACAGATTGTTAACACCATGCTCCCGCAGGACTTTTTCCAGCGTCTCCGCATCCTTGATAAAAGAGCCGATGATCTTACCCTGTGGATCGACAAGGTAATTGGTCGGAATAAACCCTATCTGGTATTGCGCTGCAGTTTTACCGGTAAAACCTCCGGCCAGGTCACATATTTGCGTCCAGGGTAATTGATCCTGGTGAATGGCTTTCATCCAGGCGTCCTTCTGGGTATCGATGGAAATACCCACGATCGTGAAGTTCTTGTTCTTGAATTTTTCGTACATGGTTTTTAAACCCGGATTGGCCTCCCGGCAAGGCTTGCACCAGCTGGCCCAAAAATCTACCAGCACATATTTCCCCTTGAAATCCGCCAGGGAAACCTGGCGACCCAGGGTATCGGAGGATGTGAACACGGGAGCCAGCATCTTCCCGGCCTTGAGGCTGTCCGCATAAGCAAATAATGGCATCCCGGACAAGACATGCGCCTGGATATCTCCGATTTGTTGGCGCATCACCCTTACATAGGCATTTTTTTGAGCTGCCGGCGTCAGTTTGCCAATCAACGCAAGGGTCTCTTCTGCCGAAGCCTGCGAACTGATCGTCACATTAATAACATATCCGCTGACACCGGAATTCAGATGCTTCATTACCCATTTCTTACCCAGCTCCATCAGCATCAATTTCTGATTATACTGTGCGGCTTCCAATTCCTTAAACCTCTTCCTATCCCCTACCTGTTGCGCTTCTGCCATTTCGGCTGCCAGGTCCTGATCACCATGGCTGAAAAGGAGAGAATCGTTCATCATTCTGTCGACATCATTAAATTCTTCAATGAATGCCGGGCCTGTGATAGTTGATTTATCATAAGCCGGCCAGGATCCCTTTATCGTGACTTGCCCCGGGCCCAGGTAAGTTAAGAGCGCAGCAGATGGCTCCGGACCTTTCCCGAATTTCAGCACATACACATCCCCGCCATCTTTTAGTTTTCTGTCAAAATGGAAACTATGGTTTTTCACCAGGACAGAATCCGAGTCCTCACCCCGAAACCCGTAGAGGTAGATGGTCGAATCATTGGGCATACCGTCGATGGTAGCGTTCAGGACCAGGTTCTCCTGGGCATGACCGTAGGTTGCGCAAACGAATAGCAGTGATAAAATATGCAGCATTCTCTTCATAAAGATGATTTTTAGTTTGATTGTTTTTAATTTACATTTTCGTGTGTAAGCATCAGGCCTTCGAGTATATTAATTTCGGCGATATTGGTTCCTATGATAAGGCCGTTGGGGTCAATGAGGAAATTTGCCGGGACGCCGATGATATGATAAAGTCGTTTGATCCTGCCACCGTAATCGGGAGGTTCGAGCACCTGCGTCCAGGGCAGCGCATCTTTATGGACAGCGTCCAGCCATGCTTTTTTGCTTTGGTCGATGGAAATACTTACTATCGTGAAGTTCCGGTCTTTGCATTTGTTATACATGGCCACCAGGTATGGATTCATTTCCCGGCAGGATCCGCACCAGCTCGCCCAGAAATCCAGCAGTACATATTTGCCCCTGAACGCGGAGAGAGCTACCGGCCGGTCAAGGGTATCCGGAGCAGAGAAGAGGGGTGCCTGGTGTCCGGCCTTTACAACGATGTCCGAGTCCAGCCGGTATTTCAGTTCTTTGCCAATCGCATTATTCAGGGCTTCCGGTGTCAGTTTTTCCACCCAGCTTTTTGTTTCATTCCTGGGAATCGCCAGACTGATATAGGCTTCGATGACATAGGCGCTCACACCTGAATTTGGGTGTGCGCTCACCCAATGCTTACCCAGCTCCGCCAGCTTTTTTTGCCTGCTGGTCTTATCGCCATCGGTTGCAGCCATTGTACGCTTCATTTCCTGTACTTCTTTCCATTCCCTGACAAAAGAGCTGCCTGTTATAACCGCCTTGCCAGGATCAGACCAGTTGCCCTTGATATGCACCTCCCCCGGTCCAAGGTAAAGGGTGATGGAAGTGGCGGGTGTTTGGTTCTTACCGACCTTGATTGTATACACATCGCCTCCTTCCTTCAGAACTCTGTCGAACCGGAACCGGTGATCCTTTACATAGGTTGAATCGAAGTCTTCTCCCGCAAAACCTGTCAGGTAGACTACCGAATCATTGGGAAGGCCCGAGATCTCAGCATTCAGATGTAATTTTTCTTGCGCATACCCGGAGTAGGCGAAAAGGAGTGACAAAAACCAGCCTGATTTCTTCATAAGGAACGTTAACTTTTAAGGGTAGAAAAATCGCGTTATCATCTTTTGGGGGTACTCTCTTTGGAGCTACCCATTCTTTAGGGTTACTCTTTTTTAACGGCATCCGTCATGTCTTCCAGGACTTTTAATGCCTGCATCAAGGTTACATCGCGGGACAGGGCTGCGTCCTGTTGCTGAAATAAACCCGGCCTGGCAGAGATGGGGCCGGAGGCAGACGATGAGGTTGAACTATCCTGTTCCATGCCGTGAAAATCAAGACCCTGGCCGACCGGCAATTTCAATAAGATTTCTAATTGCTGCCGGTGTGTTTTGATTGCCGCCATTTCCTTCCGGTAATGCTGGAAGTCAAGAGGAAATGGCCCTTCGGCATGTTCCTTAAGCCATGCCGTTTGCTGACTTACCGCCACCAGTGCGCTGTCCCTGCTTACCCGGGTGATCGCTTTACTGACTGCATTTTCGTATCCGGCCATGGGACAGGGAGAGAAAGGGAGGGCTTCGATATGGTCCCATTCCAGGGGCGCAAATCCATCCTTCTCCCTGATCGGGAGGTATTCCCGTCCGTCGGGTATGATCACATCGGGTATAACCCCTTTTAGTTGTGTGGCGTCTCCTGTAATCCGGTAAAATTTTTTCGTCGTCAGTCTGATAGAACCATAACTGATATTCGGGATGCCTTTACGTTTGTCTCCTATTTTACCCAGTGCCCTGCTCTCCTGAGCCGTGCCTTTCCCAAAAGTCGGGCTTCCTATAATGACCGCCCGTCTGTAATCCTGCATAGCAGCGGCAAATATTTCCGAAGCAGAGGCGCTGGATTCATTGACCAGGACCGTCATGGGACCGGCAAATATCGCCTTTGCCGTATCGCCGTATTTTCCCATTCCCTGTATCCCCCCCTTTCCTTTTAGTTGAACCACAGGACCCGTGGGGATGAACAAGGCCGCCATTTGTACCACTTCGTTCAGGGAGCCCCCGGGATTATTCCGCAGGTCGAACACCAATCCCTTTGCACCTTGTCTGATCAGTTCCTTCACCTTTTCAGCAATATCCCTGGCGCAATGCGGACCATCGGCTTTAGCGACGTCCTCATAGAATTCCGGCAGATAAATATATCCCCATGCCATGCCTCCCCGGCTGATGATCGCGCTCCTGATCCCTGTCTGTTGATCGATGATCTCCCCCCGCTCCAGTTCAACCGTACTGCGGCCGGAACCCGGTCTGTCAATCAGCAGACGGACGGAAGTGCCTTTGTCGCCCCGGATCATACGGGTAACTTCGGTCGAACTCATTTCCGAGACATCTGTCATTTCTCCTTTTTCATTGCTTACGCCCACTATCCTGTCATAAACCCGGAGCAGACCGCTTTTAAAAGCATTTCCCCCAGGAAACAGCCGCTGTATGATGACTGGTCCGTCGGCAACATTCAGTTCCATGCCCAGGCCGAAATAACGCCGGCTAAGTTGTTCTGTCACCGATCTGGATATCAAAGGAGGAAAATAAGTGGTGTGCGGATCCACGCAGCTGGTAATAACATTAATATACTGGCTGAACTGATCGTCTTCCCCTGCGGAGGAAAGCGCCATGTGAAATTTCGTATTCAGTGCTTGCAGTACCTTTTCCCTTGCCTTTTTTTCCAACTGCTGAAAGGAAGAAGTGGAATCGAAAGCCTGCAGTTCAACCAGTTTGTTCAATACCTGTATCCTGATTCGGCGCTGCCAGATCCTGTCCCGGTCATTATTATTCGCTGGAAAATCGATGGAATTCCCCTCTTTTATGCTCAATAAATTGTTTTTCGCGGCCAAAGGTCTGTCCAGCAGTTTCGAATAAATCTTCATGATCTCCGAGAGACGCGTCTTATACAGGCCTACAGCCGTATCAAAAAAAGCGGTGGAGGAGGCGTGCATTTCGTCGTCTATCTGCGTGTCATAAGTCTGAAGACGACGGATGTCGGTGAGGAGATAAACGTCCTTATCCCTGTCCAGGGTGGACAGAAATCTTTTCCAGACCATCCGGGAATAGGTGTCATTGATACGGGGCGTCGAAAAATGGTCATCTTCCAGATCCATGGTGACCGCATTCAGGGTCGCCTTTCTCGTTTCCATCACCTGCCCTGTGTCGCTGCCGTTACCTGCAAAAGCAGACCGGGTAAAAATTAACGAAATAAACAAAAAGGTAATGGTCCGCATGGCCATACTGTTGCTTTGGTTAAAGATGAAGAGTGTTCTTCATCAAAGGCAACCGTTTTGGGAAAAAGGGTGAAGACCGGCTTCTAAATTTTATAAAAAATTGCCTTCCCCTGTTTCTTCATCAACTCCATCTTTACTTGAATATCATCCTTCAATTTTTTGGGCAGCGAAGCATAGGAAGCATCGGCCTCGGTCCTCCTTCCTACATCCAAAGTGCTGTTCTGATGGCGGATCGCAATTTTTTTCCCCTTATAATAAATGATAAACTTGATCCTGCCATCGTCATACCCATTATCTGTCGATGTTCCATATACAAGAACAGGGTCGATTAAACCGTCATCATCATAATCTTTAAAGGAAAAATAACTGGTCCAGAACCAAATGGAGGTTTCTCCATTTTCATGCATATTAACGAAGTCATTTAGTTCCCAGGTTTTAGACAGCCGGTTATTATCGATTTTCAGATTAATCGCTTTTATGGAATGATTAAAGGTGTCGACTTTATCTTCCCCTTTCGCAATCGAATCATTACTCTCAGACAATACGCAAAGATATTGGCCTGATTTGTCTTCATATTTGTAAACGCGGAAGACCGGATAATTAATTTTAAACTCTTTTTTAACCGAGTCATTTAGCAAGGTCGTTATTTGAGTACGGGATAATATTTCGTAACCTGGACCAATCTTTTGTGCACAAAGAAAATTCGGTGTAAAGAAGGTCAGAAAAAGAAGAATAGGGCTGCTGAAAATTGTTGAATACATAAGAGGCGAAATTTAGATTATCTGCCTGAATTACGAAAGGGATAGAACTGTTTAGTTAAAATTATTTCTGATGAAGACATACTCCATTTCCGTCAGGATCTTTAAACCAGGTGAATTTATTATTGTATTACAAAAAAGACGTATTTGATAAAAGGTAGAAAACAGCTTTCAAACGAAACCTGATCTTACATTTAATAGTTAATTTAGATCAATGTCAACTATAACCAAGCGGAGCCTGCTATTAGCAATCCTGCCAACCCTTTTCCTGTGTATTTTGGCCAGGGCACAAAAGATGGATTTTGAAGAATACGATCCGAAATCCACGCTGGTCGTTCCTGCGCATATTATTACCCGGGCGAAGTATCCTTTTATCGATATCCATAACCACCAATGGGATATGCCCTCACAAAATCTCGGCGACCTGGTTAAGGAAATGGACAAACTCAATATGGCCATCATGAATAACCTGAGTGGCCGGGGATATAAAGAGGCGAATGGCATTTTCGATGTCCAGGATTCCACTTATTTTAAAAAGGCGCAAGTCAATATACGGGCTCATTATCCCAACCGGTTTATTCAGTTCACCAATATCTCTTTTGCCCATTACGGGCAAAAGGACTGGACCGCCCGTGCAGTGGCAGAACTGGAGACCGATGTGCGAAATGGGGCGAAAGGGCTCAAGATCTATAAGGACCTGGGTATGGAATTCCTGGATCTCAAAGGAAAAAGGATACCCGTCGATGATCCCGGATTGGATGCCATTTGGGAGAAATGCGCGTCGCTTCATATTCCGGTGCTGATCCACTCCGCCGACCCGCCTTCCTTCTGGGATCCGATGGATAAATACAACGAGCGCTGGCTGGAACTAAAGACCCATCCAGGTCGTAAAAAGGAAAATGCCAACCCCGCATCCTGGAAGACCATCATCGAAGAGCAGCATCATATATTCCGGGCCCACCCCAAAACGATATTTATTGCCGCCCATTTCGGATGGCTGGCCAATGATCTTGTTTCGCTGGGAAAATTACTGGATGAATGCCCGAATGTGCAGGTCGAGATAGCGGCTATTATTGCGGAACTGGGAAGACAACCCAGACAAGCGCGGGATTTTTTTATCAAATATCAGGACCGGATCCTATTTGGAAAGGATTCCTGGGTGCCATCCGAATACAATACCTATTTCAGGGTACTGGAAACAGCAGATGAATATTTCCCTTATCACAAAAAATATCATGCCTTCTGGCGCATGTATGGCCTGGCCTTACCGGATGAAGTCCTGAAAAAAGTATATTATAAAAATGCCCTCCGGATTCTTCCCGGAATGGATAAGGTTGCTTTTCCCCAATAACCCCAAAAAATATAAACTTAGTACGATTCACTTCAGGAACCCATGTTTAATATTGTGGCGGATGGCCTCCCAGTAGCTTTTCCCGTACCCCACGAGGATTTCGTTTCCTGCAGGAATGGCTTTCAGCGCTACAATATAGACATGCAGGCCTTCAATCCGGTAAAAACAATTGTTGCGAAGCCCTTTCACGCGTGCAATGCCTTTGGCATCATTGGCATACCGGGCCAGGGCTTCTTTATGGTTACGGGCATCGATCACATGGAGTTTGTTGACATAATAGATGTATCCATTAGTGCCGTTGTAATCATCGGTATCTTGCCAGGGAGCCACGAAGCCCAGGTATTCCACGATCCGGGTACCTTTTTTTATAGGTTCTGTAGTGAAGAGCCCTTTTCCTGCACCTGGCAGAAGGGAAGCCTTGATACGGAGTTGTTTTTCGAGTAGTGCCATGCCATTGAAAATGTACCGGAAAAAATAATCCGGAAATAAAATGTCCGAAGATAATACAAACAGGCATCCCAAATAGAATTCCCTGTCTATTGGGTGTTTAATCGGGTGAGCTACTTAAACTCTTAAAATCAATAATTTAGACCCATATAGAATAAAGACCGGGAAAAGCAAGGATCCTGCAAAATATTTTCCCCGCAGAGACGTTTACCAACCGGTATGAAATGACTGTAATACAGCAGATTATTGCGCTTTTCATTTATATTGTACCGGAAAACCTTGTAACCTCATCCTATCGGCCCCTTATGCCTTACCCGTTGACCTATCCATTTTGTGCTTAAATCCATATCCATATCCATGTCTTTAGTCCGTTTGGTGGTTATCCTGTTGATCTGTTGTTTACCTGGCCTTGTTTATTCACAATCGGGCAACATAAAATTTTCACACCTAAGCACAAATAATGGTCTTTCCCAGAGTAATGTGACCTGTATCCTGCAGGACAAAATGGGATTTATTTGGTTCGGAACCCAGAACGGCCTTAATAAGTACGACGGCTATCAATTCACGGTTTATCGCAACGACCCCAAAGATTCGGCCAGTCTTTCCAATAATTATATAAAATCCCTGGCAGAGGATGCCAATGGAAATCTGTGGATCGGAACCTGGGGTGGCGGTATCAACATGTTTAACCAGGAAAAAGCTAATTTTTCACACTATACCCGCGTAAATAGAAAAAACAGCCTTTCCGACGATTTTGTCAATTGCGTGCGTACAGATAGGGAAGGAAATCTGTGGATCGGCACGGAAAACGGCGGATTGAACAAAATGGAGATCGGAACGGGAAATTTCACTTCTTTCCGTAATGAACCCGAAAGAACGGGAAGTCTTAGCGACAACAATGTAACAGACGTGCTGGAAGACAGCAAACACAGACTCTGGGTCTCTACCTTCAGGGGCGGACTGAATCTCTGGGAACAAGCCACCCGGACCTTCAGACGTTTTCAGCATGACGAACATAATAAAAACTCCCTTTCCCATAACAACGTCCATTGTTTGCTGGAAGATAGCCACGGACGGATCTGGGCAGGGACAAGGGGGGGAGGACTGGAACTTTTTGATCCGGCAAAAGTCACTTTCCGGCATTTCCGGAATAATCCCAGGGATCCTAACAGTATAGCGCTGGATATGATCCTTTGTCTGACAGAGGATGGGGGAGGAAACTTATGGGCCGGAACTGAAAATGGAGGGCTGAGCATCTTCGATCCCCGGACAGAAAATTTCCGGACCTATGCCCAGGATGATATAGATAACTCCTCGCTAAGCAATAATTCCGTTTATTCCCTGTACAAAGACAGACATGACAATATGTGGGTAGGGACCTATAGCGGCGGGATCAATTTCAGCAACCGGGATGCCTATCTTTTTCCACATTACCGCCACAATATGGTCGGCACTTCGGTCAGCAATAATAATATCCTTGTTTTTACAGAAGCCGCAAAGGGAGATATCTGGATAGGAACGGATGGAGGAGGGCTTAACCTTTTTCATCCCTCTACCGGTACTTTCTCTCATTTCAGGCACGAAACGGACAATCCGAATACGATTAGCAGTGATTTTGTATTAAGTCTGGAAACCGATAAGGAAGGAAATCTTTGGGCAGGGACCGTAGGGTCTGGTCTTAACCTTCTGGACAAACAACACCGGGTTATCCGTTTGTTCAAAAATAATCCCGATGATAATACCACGATCAGCGGCGATAATATCAATGCAATAACAAAAGACAAAGAAGGAAATCTTTGGATCGCAGCGTATGGAATGGGGCTTAACCTTTACCATCCTTCTAATCATACCTTCAGTCATTACAGCCATGAAACAGGGAGCCTCAGCAGTGACCGTATACAATGTATGCTGGCGGACTCGAAAGAAAGACTCTGGATAGGAACCTTTGATAAAGGCCTTGATCTTTTGGAAAAAAAGGCATGGACCTTCAGCCATTTTGCGCATGACGGATCACGCAACGGTCTTAGCAGTAACAGCATCAATTGCCTGTTGGAAGACAACCGGGGTAATATCTGGATAGGTACCGGGTCCGGTCTGAATTGCAGCGACAATGGCACCGGCAAAATAACATCCTATTTTACCGAAGACGGTCTTCCGGACAATACGATCATGGGAATATTGCAGGATTCTCTTGGAAATATCTGGGTATCTACGCTCAAAGGTATATCCTGCTTTAATCCGGCTACCCGTGCCTTTCGTAATTTTTCAATTTCCAATGGTTTGCAGGGCGACGAATTCAAACCTCATTCGGCCATCAGAAGCCTCAATGGCTCCCTCTATTTTGGAGGAGCCAACGGATTCAATGTCCTGTATCCGGATAGTATACGGGAGAACAGGTTTGAACCGCCTCTGATCATGACCAAATTCCAGCTGTTCACCAAAGATGTGCCGATTGCCCGGGATGAAAAGGATCCATCTCCGCTGAAAAAGAATATTGCGCTCACCCGCGAGATTACCCTACCCTATTCCAGTTCCTTTCTTTCTTTTGAATTTGCCTCCCTTAATTATACCTTGTTCCGCAAAAAACAATATGCCTACATGATGGAAGGTTTCGATAAAGATTGGAATGAATCGGGAACCCGTCATACGGCAACTTACACCAATCTTGATCCGGGAACCTATACGTTCAAGGTCAAAGGAAAAGACAACACCGGCGCCTGGTCCGGTAGTATCCTCTCCTTAAAACTGGTCATATGGCCGCCCTGGTGGCAGACCTGGTGGTTCAGGTTCGGGGTCCTTCTGTTTTTAACCGGATCGTTATATGTAATTTATAAACTAAGGATCAGGGGCATTCAAAAACAAAAGGTAATTCTCGAGAAGCAGGTAGCCGAACGGACCCTTCAGGCCGAAACGGCCAACCGGGCCAAAAGTGCATTCCTGGCCACGATGAGTCATGAGATCCGGACACCGCTCAATGGGGTCATCGGCATGTCCTCCCTTCTGTTTCAAACCAATCTGACCGAAGAACAGGAAGAATACGCAACGACCATCCGTTCCTGCGGAGAAAGTCTGATGTCCGTCATTAACGATATCCTTGATTTTTCGAAAATAGAGGCAGGCAGCATGGAACTGGATATCCATGATTTTGATCTGCGGCAATCCATTGAAGAAGTGTTGGATGTTTTTTCCGGACAGGGAGCAAAAACCGGGATCGAGCTTGTTTATGAGATCGGGCAGGACGTGCCGGATCATATTCAAGGGGATGATCTGCGGTTAAGACAGGTATTGATGAACCTTGTAGGCAATGCCATGAAGTTCACGCAGAAGGGAGAAATATATGTTGGGGTCCGCCGATCTAAAAAGCCGGGAGAAAAGGATATGGTCCTTGAATTTGAAGTAAAGGATACGGGAATAGGTATCCCGGATGATAAGATAGGCAGGCTGTTCAAGGCTTTTACACAGGCGGATTCGTCCACCACCCGTAAATATGGAGGAACTGGGCTTGGTTTGGCCATCAGTGAAAAACTCGTCAGGCTGATGGGGGGAGAAATGGGCGTAAAAAGTAAAGAAGGTATTGGCACTACCTTTTCTTTTAATATCCGGGTTACTCAAGGAAAGTCTTTATTGGAAAATCAGTTTCCCAGCCAGCTGATCAGTTTGGAAGGAAAAACGGTGCTGGTAGCAGATGATAATGCCACCAACCGGACAATCCTGAAAACCCTCTTATTACAATGGAAGCTCAAACCCCTGCTGGCAGGCTCGGGAAGGGAAGCGCTTCAATTACTGGAAACGCGCCCCGTCGACCTATTGATCACCGATCTGAATATGCCAGGTATGGATGGGATCGCACTGGCCAAAAATATACGTGGACTGAATAATCCCGTTCCCATTGTCCTGCTGAGTTCCGTAGGTAATGAAACCAAAAGTAAATACGCCGATCTGTTCCAGGCCATTATGCACAAACCGGTTAAACATCATTTACTCCTGCGCAATATTAGCCAGTTACTAAAAGGGAACATAGCCGCGGTGACCGCGGAAGCACAACATCCGCAGAAACTATCCGAATCCTTCGCCGGATCATTCCCAATGCGCATTTTAATAGCCGAGGATAACCCGGTCAATCAACAACTGATCACCCATATTTTGCAAAAATTAGGTTATACTCCTGCTTTGGCGGAAAATGGACAGGAA
Source organism: Flavitalea flava (assembly GCF_054461575.1). Classification (NCBI taxonomy): domain Bacteria; kingdom Pseudomonadati; phylum Bacteroidota; class Chitinophagia; order Chitinophagales; family Chitinophagaceae; genus Flavitalea; species Flavitalea flava. The sequence goes on along the minus strand of NZ_JBTLQH010000014.1, from coordinate 81,801 downwards.
GTGCTTGATCAGCTTGCTCAAAATTCCTTTGATGTAATCATGATGGATGTACAAATGCCGGTAATGGATGGTCTCGAAGCTACTGGTTTGATTCGCAGCCGGTATAAAGAACGTCCTGCGATTATCGCCCTGACCGCAGACGCCCAGGAAGAAGACAGACAGCAGTGCCTGGCAGCGGGAATGGATGACTATATCAGCAAACCCCTCCAATTGGAAAAACTGATAGCCATACTGAAGAAATGGGCTCCGGTCTCCACTCCCCGTTAATGAACTAAATTATATATTTACAACATCCACTTGCCGGTAATACATCCATGCAATAAAGCCAAGAATGGCAATAAAGCCAAAAATGGCCCGGATAAGGTCATGAACGATTGTGCCAATCAATGAATCTCAAAATCGATCCTTATGCTGCAAACCTTTTTCCAGTACATCCTGTTAATCCTCGCCATCCTTGGCATGATTATGCTGGCTCAAAAATGGAAGATTGCTTATCCGATCCTATTGGTCCTGGGAGGTTTGATATTGAGCATTATCCCCGGTATCCCGCTCATAGCCATTAACCCTGAATTGATTTTTGTCATATTCCTGCCTCCGTTGTTATATGAAGCCGCGTGGAATACTTCCTGGAAGGATCTGTGGAAATGGAGACGGGTCATTTCCAGCTTTGCCTTTTTGATCGTGATCTTTACCTCCCTGGTCGTAGCTGTCGTATCGAGTACTTTTCTTCCCGGTTTTACGATGGCACTGGGGTTTTTGCTCGGCGGGATCGTATCTCCCCCTGATGCGGTATCTGCCACCTCCGTGCTGAAATATGTTAAGGTTCCCAAAAGGTTATCCTCCATTATCGAAGGGGAAAGTTTGCTGAACGATGCATCGAGTCTTATCGTTTTCCGGTTTGCCCTGGTTGCCGTGGACACGGGCCGGTTTATCTTTCATGAGGCCGCCCTCAGCTTTGTGGTGGTCATCGTGATGGGTATCCTGACAGGGATTGTGATCGGTCTGATCTATTATGCCATTCATAAATGGCTCCCTACCAATACAAATATCGATATCGTACTCACCCTCACCGCACCTTACCTGATGTATATCGCGGCAGAATTTTTTCATTTCTCCGGCGTTCTCTCCGTAGTGAGCGGAGGCCTTTTTCTTTCGGCAAGAAGCCATTTGTTCCTGAATTACCGCAGCCGTCTGGAGGGAGTCGATGTATGGTCCACACTTGGATTTGTACTGAACGGCCTGGTATTTATGTTCATCGGGCTTGAGTTGCCGGTCATTGTAGGGGAATTAGGATCGGTAAGCCTTCCCAAAGCGATTGGTTATGGTTTGCTGATCTCATTTGTTTTGATGCTGACCCGTATCCTATGTTGCCAGGGAGCTTCCGTGTTCACCGTGTTCATTAGCCGGTATATAACAACGGCGGATAACCGGCCGGGGTGGAAAGCGCCATTGATCTTTGGCTGGGCGGGTATGCGGGGCGTGGTATCCCTGGCAGCCGCTTTATCTATTCCACTTAAACTCAGTGACGGCAGTCCTTTTCCCTATCGGCCTTTAATTATCTTTATAACGTTTGTCGTCATCCTGGTGACCCTGGTATTGCAGGGATTAACCTTGCCGGTATTGATCAGATGGCTAAAACTGGAAGATCCGGATCATCAATTGCCTGCCGGTGAACAACACACGCTGTTGAGAAGAAAAATGGCAGAACGCAGTCTGAAGGTAATAGAAGAGCAGCATTCGGAATTATTGAAAAGAAACGAAGGATTACAGGAACTCAGGGCAAAATTGGAACGGGAACGCTCCGTACAGGACACTGCCGGAGTCGCTGAACAGGAAAACTTCCGCCAGGTCTATTTAAAATTGCTGGAGGAACAACGTTCGCTCCTTCATGAATTAAACAGAAAAGACGGTACGGACGATACAGTTATCCGCAACTATCTCCGGTCACTGGATCTGGAAGAAGAAAAGATACATATGCGGTACGAAGCCCTGTAAGTGGTATCAATAAAGAACCACTTGGTATCCGGTAGAAAACCCTATTCCTGCCGGCACTATTCGGTCCGGTACTATTCGGTTCTGAGACTTTTTACCGGGTTGGCGATCGCTGCTTTTACGGACTGGTATCCTACGGTAAAAAAGGCTATTACAATGGCTATTGCACCTGCCAGGGCAAACATCCACCAACTAATCCGGATATGATAGACGAAATTTTCCAGCCATTTGCTCATACTCCACCATGCCAATGGAAAGGCAATTACCAGGGACATCAGTACTAATTTAATAAAATCTTTTGACAACAAAGTAACGATACCCGCTTCACTGGCACCCAATACTTTCCGGACTCCGATCTCCCTGACACGTTTCTGAGTGGCAAAAGTAGCCAGACCAAACAAGCCCAGGCTGGAAACCAAAATGGACAATACGGAAAACACATTAAACAATTTACCCATCCTTTGCTCGGCCACATAAAGTTTGGAGAGATCTTCATTTAAAAATCCATAGGAGAAGGGTAGGTCGGGATATACAGTTTGGAAGACTTTTTTTACCTGCGTAATATTATCCTGAACCCTGGCCGTAGATGTCCGAATAACGACAAAACCCGCATTGCCGCTTAAATGACCTGAACTTCCATTCTTCAGGATCAGGGGTTCGACCGGTTGCTGCACTGGCTTGAAATTAAAATCCTTTACCACCCCTATGATCTTTCCTGTTCTTTCATTCACGGAGATCGTTTGACCGATAGCATTCGACTGATTCATTTTCATGGTTCGTAATGCCGTTTCGTTGACGACGAAATTATTTTCATCCGCCTTAAAATCGTTTGAAAAAGTTCTTCCTGTCGCCAGGTTCATGCCGAAAGTCTTTATAAAATTATCGTCGATCCAAAGTTGCGGAAAGATGATCTGGTCCCCGGGATTTTTACCGGTCCAGTTTACAGAAGTCGTTCCGGTGGTAAGGTAGGTGGGCAGGTGACTCACAATAGTAAAGTCAGAAAGGGCCGGGTTTTGTTTTATTTCAGACCTCACCGCCTGGTAATTATTTACCAGATCGCCAACCTGCGGCATAGGTACATATAAAAGATTCTCTTTATTAAAACCGATATCCCGGGTGCGGATGAACCGGAGCTGATTATAAACGACCAGGGTACTCACCATCAGGATGACGGAAATGGAGAATTGTATGACCACGAGCCCATTCCTGAAAAAAGATTTTCCTCCATGCAGTACTTTTACTCCTTTTAATACTTTCACGGGATTGAAGGAGGATAAGAATAAGGCCGGATAACTCCCTGAGATCAGCCCGACCAAAACGGCCGTACCTAATAGCTCGCCAATGATCCGTACATTCAGCAGGCTGATGGAGATAGACTTGGAAGCCAGATCATTGAACAAAGGCAACAGTAACACTGCCAGAACGCCCCCGATGATCAGGGAAATAAAGGACAGCAATACCGATTCGCTGATAAATTGCAGGATCAACTGACCCCGTAAAGCCCCAACAGTTTTTCGTAAACCGACTTCTTTTGCCCTTCTTCCCGACAATGCCGTAGACAGGTTCATAAAATTTATACAAGCAATCAACAGGATAAAAAGCGCAACCAGCGAAAATATTCGCACGTATTGGTTATTTCCCTGCCCGTCTACATCCAGTAATAAATGGGAATGCAAATGAATATCCGTCAGAGACTGAAGAAAAAATACGCCTCTTGTTTTGGTATTATCATTTTTTTGGCGAACATCGTTGATCTGCTGTTCGACGGTTCCCAGGACAGCAGGTGTCGCAGAAAAATGATCGTCGAACTGCAGATAAGTATATACATCGTAATTTCCCCAGGTCTCGGATTGATTGATCGTTCTTTCATAAAGCGAAATGGGGAGCAACAGGTCGAACTGCAAATGCGAATTGCGTGGAATATCTTTTAGAATGCCGTTGACGATCAGATCGTTCCCTTTGATATCATTATCGACATGAATAGTCTTTCCCATCGCGTTCTCCGTACCGCCAAAATATTTTTTGGCGGCCTTTTCCGTAAGCACAACGACGCCAGGTTGGGATAATAAGGTTGCCGGATCACCTTTAATTAGCGGGTAACTGAATATCCTCAGAAAATTCGAATCCGAATAATACATATTTTTTTCATCGAATTTCCTGTTCGCTGCGGTAACCATTCCATGTAAGGCAGCAAGACGCGTGACCCTTTTAATAACCGGAATTTGTGTTTTTACCGCCATGGCAATAGGTACGGGAACAACCGCTGCATCGACCCCTGACAGCCGCGTGGTCATCCGGTAGATCTGGCCGGAATTCGCATTGAACCGGTCATAACTTAATTCATCCTGTACCCACAAAAAAATCAGGATGCTACAGGCCATACCGGTAGCCAACCCAAAAATATTCAGACCGGTAAACAGCCTGTTGCGGAAAAGATTACGAATGGCGATTTTAAGATAATTAGTGAACATGGATGAAATTTAAGTAAACCAGGCACGCGGACACATCTCTTATTGCAACCAAGAAAATGCCAATTTGCTATTCTATTGATTATCAATTATTTTTACAGGTAATTGTCTCCGCAGACTGTCCGGTATCGATGCAAGAAAAAGGACAGTCCGGTCAGGGATCAAAAAAATCGGATTTACTCCGCTTATAAATGGATATAACAGTTTGATAACTAAAGACCAAAACGAATTATCTATTGATTATCAGTGCATTAAGTACAAAAGATGTTTTTCATCCCAAACCGCATAAAAAAAGCCTTGAATATTATCTTTTTGCCTTCTTATCTTGTTATCTGTATTGTTATTCATTATTGAAGTTCATTATTATATTTCAATATTGCAGTGCTTGTCAAAAACACCCAAACAGATTATTAAATAGCGCTATATTTAAAAAAACCGTTCAAACAAAACCATTATGGCCATAAATTTAGTTAAAGGGCAAACCATCGACCTTCGCAAAAACGCAAACGGAGAATCCTATGATCTTTCATCGGTTACAATAGGCTTAGGCTGGGATATCCGTAAAAAATCAGGGGGTGGAGGATTCCTGGGCAAATTAATAGGAGGAGCAAAAGAGGAGGCGGAATACGATCTGGATGCCGTTGCATTTTTGCTGGATGGAAATGACAAAGTGGTTGATCCGGGAAGAACCGAACAGGTAAATGGCAGAAGCATCGGCTGGTATGGAGGCGACGTTATATATTTCAACTCCCAGAAACATCCTTCCGGCAATATCTGGCTTACCGGGGACAACCGCACTGGTGCAGGCGATGGAGACGATGAACAGATCATTGTCAAACTGGATGCGCTCGATCAGCGGTATCAGAAAATTGTTTTTCTGGTCACCATCTATCACGGCCGGCAGAACAATCAGAACTTCAGTATGATCGATAATGCCTTTATCCGCGCAGTGGATAACAAGGGAAAAGAAATCGTAAAATTCAGCCTGTCGGGAGATGCCACGTATAACAATATGTGTTCCATGGTTTTTTCCGAGGTCTACCGTAAAGATGGCACCTGGAAGTTCCGGGCCTTGGGCGAACCCTACCCCACCGATAGTTTTATTGACATTTTAAAAAAATACTCCTGATCTACAAACATTATTCCTTCGACCTATGGATGACCCTGATAAGATCCAACCCTTTATTCAAACGGGAAAAGGCGATTTTTTTTCATAAAAATTTTAATGAAAAAAATAAGACAGTTGAAGAAATTGCTGCTATTTTCCGACAGGTTGATCTGTTATGTAATGCCATAAATGAAAAAACAGGAAAAAATATAGACGCCGAAGAAATGTACCTGATGGTCATAAGTATCATGAATGACTATAACCATACATTTTCCGGCATAGATCTCACTAAATTGTACGACGATATGGAGGGTCTTTTTTTTACATACCGGCCACATCTTTTTGATGAGCAGACCCTCAAGGTACTCAGGCAATTAAAAGAAAAGAGGGATCCGACTTTTAGTTTATTGAGCAATACTGCCTTTATTAAAGGAAGGACTTTACGTAAGATCTTGCCGGAGCTGGGATTAGATCAGATCTTCGATTTCCAGCTTTATTCGGACGAAGAGGGATTATCCAAACCGAATAAAGTCCTGTTTACGATAATGCTCGACAAGATACATTCTTTCCGGCCGGAATCAGATAGGATGACCAGTTTGCAGGAGATCGTTCATATCGGAGATAACGAAAAGGCGGATAGAGATGGGGCTATCGCCGCTGGAATATCCGCCCTGGTGATAAATTCAAATGATAAAAGTATATTAAGCCTCGTTAATTAATGAGAACGACCTATTCTTTACATAAAATCAACGATCCCCGTCATTGCGGCTTTAACCCGGATGACTACAGCCGTTTTAAATTCGGAGATGGCCTTGTAGCCAGGGAATTCGGAACGGCCCTGGGTGAAGGATTTATCCGCCAACACCTGATTCACCATCCAATTGCAGAACAGATAGTGGTTCTGTCGAGTCCCTATTCTTTTATCCCTACCGCGACCTTTGCCATGAAGGATCATTTTATCTTCCGCTTAAACAAATGGCTGGCCGAAAAGGGCCTTCCGGTCGTACAGGAAACAAAAGTACATAGGACTATTACCTACAAAGAAGATTATGGGGAACTTAGCGCGGAAGAAAGATTGCGCCTTATCGGCAACGATTCGTTCCATATCGACAGACAATTCCTGCAGGGAAAGACCCTTCTGTTCCTGGATGATATCAAGATAACCGGAAGCCACGAACGAATGATCCTTAAGATGGCAAACGAATATGACCTGTCCAGTGACATACATATGCTCTATTTCGCGGAACTGGTGAACAGGGATATCCATCCGAATATTGAGAACCAGTTAAACTATCACGCTGTAAAGAGCATATTCGATCTGGAAAAGATCATCAATGATGATTCCTTTCAAATCAATACACGTATTGTAAAATACCTGCTTCATTACGAATTTGAGGCGTTTTGCATTTTTATACAGGTCCAAACGGAAGACTTTGTCAATCTCTTGTACAATATGGCTTTGGGCAATAGCTATCACAACATCGAAGCTTATTCCCGGAACCTGGATTTTATCAGCAACCATCTTTTTACAAAAAAAACTAAAAAAATACAACATGGCGATTAACCTGCAAAAAGGACAACGCGAGGCGATCAATTCTCCCAAATTTACCATTGGATTAGGCTGGGACACCAATACTACGGCCACCGGTTCAGGCTTCGACCTGGATGCCTCTGCCTTCATTTTAGGTCCGAATAAAAAACTGCTGTCCGATAATAACCTGGTTTTTTACAACAATCTGAAATCTCCTGATGGAGCAGTCGAGCACACCGGGGATAACCTTACCGGAGCAGGGGATGGTGACGATGAACAAATAAAAGTTGACCTTTCAAAGATCGATGCCCAGGTAAGCGAAATTTGCCTTGTAGTCACGATCCATGAAGCAGAGAACCGCAAACAGAATTTCGGACAGGTTCGGAATTCCTTTGTGCGCATATTCGATTCGGCCACCAATGAAGTATTGCTGAAATACGAATTGGATGAGGATTTCTCCATCGAAACGGCGGTTGAATTCGGAAGGATCTACCTTCGCGACGGGAACTGGAAATTCGAGGCCGTAGGTGCAGGCATGAAAGGCGGATTACAGGATTATCTGAATAAATACAATTAATAAAACAATACACCCTCGCAAAAAGACTTTTGGAATACTCATTACCACATTCATTACAACACCCATAAACCTGACAATTCATGGAAACAAATACGAATCCGGCAAATACAGCAAATACGAATCCACCAAATACAACCCTGTCCAACAACAACCCTTCCGGCACGAACCCATCTCTCCCTGCCGTAAGGCTGGACAAGGAGGGGAATGTCGACCTCTCCGTAGTCTCACAGGACGACGCCAAAAGGTTCAACGAGATCAGTAAAGGTCTTAACCCTTCCGATGCCAACTCGATCATCAACTATGGCAGTGATGTACAGAATTCGATGGAAAAGTACAGCAATGATTTTTTAACCTCTGTCCGGACCTATAATTCAGGGGAAGTCGGCGGTTTGATCAATGACCTGCTGTCAGAGTTGAATTATATCGATGTCGACGAATTGAACCAGGGGCCCGTCAAACAATTCCTTTCCAAAATCCCCTTTCTGAAAACGCTCATTTTCGACGCCAAAAAACTTTTTCAGAAATATGACACCGTCGTAGGAAATATCGACAAAATAACCAACAAAATAAAGGCGGGCAGACTGAACTCGATAAAGGACAACAGTTCTCTCCAGACAATGTTCGACTCAAACGTAGAACACATCAAACAAATGGAGGACCTGATCATATCGGGCCAGTTGAAGTATAACGAATTAAAAGATAATCTGGCCCAGATGGAAGCGAATCCTTCCAATTATAACGATTACCAGATAGCCGACATGCGGGATTATGTCAACCGTCTGGATAAAAGACTCGCGGACATGAAGACGGTACGTTTTATAATGATGCAGTCCCTGGCCCAAATCAGGATCGTGCAGAACAACAACACCTCTATTGCGGAAAAAGCCCAGTCCATTACCTCTACCACTATTCCTGTTTGGAAAAATCAATTGACTATCGCGGTTGCCCTTCAACGACAGAAAGCCAATGTGGAAATGCAAAAGAAGATCTCGGACACCACCAATACGATCCTGCAAAAGAATGCCGATCTGCTCAAACAAAACAGTATCGATGTAGCCAGGGAAAATGAGAAGACCGTCGTCTCCATAGACACCCTGAAAAAAACCACGCAATCGCTGATCGAAACCCTGAATGAAGTCAAGAAAATACACGAAGAAGGCAATCAGAACCGGGTCGCCCTTAATTCCGAATTACAAAATCTGGAAACCGAACTAAAGAAGAACGTAACCAATATCAACTAGAGTCTGAGAGATGGATGAAAACCGTTTGAAAATATTAAATGACTCTACCAGGATAATCAGCAAACTTCAATTGCTCTCTGTTTTTTTCGGGGATGAAGCGATCTATAAGATCTATCTGCGCAGCCAGGTAATCCATAAACTATTTGAGAGCAACGAGGAATTGGACATCAATAAACTAGATCTTTTCCATCTCCAGTTTACTGAAAGCATCCTTGAATTATTGAGAAAAATAAAAAAGAACAACGAAAAGAACGAGAACATTCTTTACGATGAGATCCAGATAAACAGGGATCTGATGGAGAAATTGAACGACTCTGTTTATACGGAGGCCAATTTCAAACTGGACAGGCAAAGACAGTCCCTGAAGATGAACTTGTCCCTCCGGAAACTATATGAGGTTTTATCCAGCGATGCGGAAGAATATCCTTTCTCCAAAAACATCAATGCCTTCAGCGCCCGCTTTTCCCAGGATTTCTTTTACGATATATCCCCGGAAACCCTGGGAGAACTGATCGGGTACAATCCAGCTGAGGTCTATATCCATACCTATGCCACCATTCAAAAAAAACTAATGGGGCATTTGTGTAAAAATGAATTCAAAACCGAATTTTTCTACGGATTAAAGGCGGGCAATCAGATCGTGGAAATCTATAAATTCATGGAGGAGGAGCGGTATTTTATGTATTACCCGGGCAGCAACCTGTTCCTGTTCTGCGACCTTTCCAAAATCTCGGGTATCGACTGGTCCAATACCCTTTCGAAAAAAGCAAGGATCATCCGGGAATTAACCGATAAAAACAACAAACTGGAAAGCAGCATAGGGGTCACCAAAACCTTTATCCCCGCCGATATCCGGCATCTGCTCACCGAATCGAATAAAAAGATCGGGGAGATCAATTTTCTGGAAAACAGCGATTTCGATGTGCAGGCCAATATTCTAAAGACCATGCTTAGGACCGACAGCATATAAGCAAATAGCCAGCTCCGGGATCATCGTCCGGAAACCGTTATGGTCACAAGCGCCTGTTGTGTTCCCGTATTGTTATCGGTGGCCTTCAGACTAAATATATAAACACCCGGTGTCAACCCTGTAACAGTAGTCGTTGCGGAATCCGGAGAATTGATGATTCCCCCCCGGCCGCTTACCCGGGTCCATTTATAGGACACGATCTTATAACCGATCGTATCTATTCCATTGGCGGCTACGATCGTATTTTTTATCAGCCGTGGCGGAGTTGCGTATCCTTTGAGCGTGACAGAAGACCCCTTGACCGTTTGTTCAGGGCCTGCCGAAATCGAAGGTGGGGTGAAAGTATAGGTCTGGAACCGGGAAGATATGGGGCGCACGATCGTGGGGACCAGCACATCCATCGCATTGGGATAAGTAGCTTCCTGCATATTCAGATAACCGTTTCCAAGGGCTAATGCCTTATTTCTTCCCCAACTATACAGGTTATCCTTTTCATCCAGTGCGTATTTATAAAAGGAAATAAAATTATTGGAAAAGAGTTTTTTCCATTTTATCCCGGCGCCAATCTGTACAGGGGGCGCGCCCGTATACGCTTCCCCTTTATTAAATGTCCAGGAATGCGGCTTTGCATAAGTGGATTGATTGACCAACTCTACCCCATTACCCACTTCACCTTGTGAGTTATCTCCCATTCCAAACATCCTGCCTTCCACATCGATATAATGAATGGTATTACTACTGGCGGCAATCTCTTTTATGGGAGACCTGACTTTCCATAATTCCTTCATAGAGGTGGGTTGTTCCAGGGCGTCATTTCCTCCCCAGAAACTAAAATCCGTTCCATAGATATAAGGATAACCGGCAAGCTGGCCACCCTGGTTGCCACCGGGTTCTGGTATGATGCAACCCTGGTAAGCGAAGTTCGATCCGAAAATATCGATGGCAGGCCTTGGAACCACCCGTTTTACCGGGGTTAACCCACCTCCTATGCTCCAATCCCATACCTCTCCGCTCCTGGTCAGCACCAATAATTTATTGCCCATTACCACTTTCCTGACTTTCATTCCTTTGGGAGAGATCCGGACCGGGCGTTCTATATTTATTTTTCCGGTGCTGTGGTATAAATTATAAAAATCCTCCCCCCAATACCAAAGACTCCCATCAGCCCGAATGCTGGTGTGGGTATTGCCAAAACCAAAGATGGCCGTATTCCCGTTAAACGCGGCGCCCGTATTGTCCTTATCGATCCGGGTGCAGATCGCATCCGTAATCCGGGTAGACCATACGAACCCTTCGTCATCCAGCGCCAATAAAAGATTAAATCCAGTAGCGACATCCACGATCTTCCGGTCATTAAAATCATATTGTATAAAATCCCCGTTGTAAAAAGAATAAAAATTGCTGTCACTATACAGATAGCCGGTCCTGTATTCGGTAATCGCCACTTTCGTAACAACCAGGTTTTTTCCCTGGGACGGAGAGAGCCCTTGGGATGCAGAGAGTTCCTGAGTAGTAGAAGGTCCTTTAGACGGAGGCAAAGGTTGTGAATGACCTTCACAGCTGCAAAAACCGAATGCCAGGAGCACTATTACGCCCCTGAATACACCCCTGACCAGATATCCCCTTTTATTAATAGATTTGATTCCCTGCATACTAATAAATTTTATCGAAAATCATTTCACTGTCCAATCATTTTATTCTCCTATCACATTTTATTCTCCCATCATTTTACCGTCCAATCATCCGTTCTGAAAGGTGCCAGCGGTAATCCTTCCTTGCTGAATACATTCCCGATCGCGGCATTACCAAACTGGTAACGCACAGCAACCGGTTTTTTTACCAAAGGTGAAGTTACGACGAGAAGCCCTCCCTCTATCCTGCCCTGCGCCGGATAAAAGACCCTGTCGGCCCCTGCCATATAAACTTCCTTTATTACCGGGCCTTTTACCATCAACCCGTTACCGGCATTTTCAAAACCCAGTTTTATTTTATCGCCGTTTATTTCCATCATTTTATAGGCAGGGCTTTTATAGGCTGTTGCATCTTTAGGATCCGTCCCGGCAGCCAGATGATAAGTCTCTGCCAAAGCCCAGTTGGCCAAACGTAAGCCTACATCATGTTTGTTTTTCGGATGGATATCCGAAGTGTCACCCGTAATATCGCTGATCACGACCATCCCGGTATGTTCCAGCTTCATACTTACCGCCTGTTGCTCCCGCAACAAACCGGCAGTTTTCCAGGTCTCATAGGCATAAGGTGCAATCTGCACATAATAAAAAGGAAGATCCTTATTCCAGGCCTTTCGCCAGGCACCGATCATGGTTGTAAATAACTTCCCATAGGCCTGAGGGACTACGGTATTGCTTTCGCCCTGATACCATATTGCCCCGGCAATGCTGTAAGAAGTAACCGGCGCTATCATTCCGTTATAAGCGGAACCCGGTTTATAGGGCCACCAGTCAGTGGGCACCTGTTTGTCCGCAGCATTTTTTAACAGGGCATCTCCGTTCACCAGATCCGCAGGCGTCCACACCTCTGCTGCCGTCCCTCCCCAGGCTGCCTGGATCAGCCCGATGGGCACGTTCAGTTCCTTATTCAGCTTTTTCCCGAAAAAATAACCCACCGCACTGAATTTCTTTAGGGCAACCGAATCACAGACTACCCAACTGGCCTTACAATCCCCCTGAGGAAAGTCTGAAGTCGTTCTGGGGATCTGGAAAAAATGGATATTGTTGGTAGCGCAACCTGGCAAAGCTTCCCTGACATCCGGCAAACCCCAGGTCTCGTTCATTTCCATATTGGATTGCCCCGAGCAGATCCACACTTCCCCGATCAAAACATTCTCCAGCATGATCGTACTATAACCTTTCAGGGTGATCGTATAGGGGCCGCCGGCCTCAGGTGTTGGAATGCTGATCTGCCATTGGGCATCCCTGTTCCCTTTAACCGAGTCGACCCTGTTATTCCAGGAGGTTGTTATATTAACCGTTTCGCCGGGCTCGCACCAACCCCACAATCTTACCTTGCTCTTCTGTTGTAAGACCATATTACTGGAAATGACCGAAGGTAACCGGATCTGCGCATAAGAAACGAGACCGGTAACCATGGACAGCAAGAGAAAAAAATATTTATACATCCTACCTGAGTCCTTGTATATACTAACAGAGCCTTTATACATACTATTTGATTTTCGACCTTGTAAGATATATTTTTCCCGGAACAAATAAAAACAGGCCATTTTAATGTAGGTTTGACGATATAACAAAATTCAACTATGAACCGGCAACCCAATTTTTTTATCCCTGGTCTTTTTGCCCTCCTTTGCCTGTCGGGACTTCTATCAGGGCTTCTGTCATGTCTCCGGCTCGAAGCCCAGAACAAACAGTCCTACAACGACATAGCCGAAGCATTACGATCCACACCCTCATTAAGGGGCAAATCCGGCCCCCAAAGCGTCAATTGGATAAGGAACGGCGAGCAATTTTCCTTTATCGACAATAACCATGAAATTCATACTTTGGATATCTGGACCCAGAAAGAAGAACTGGTTTTTACGAATAAGGGTATGAATTTCCCGGGTACGGATAAACCCTTTACCTATGAATCCTTTCAATGGTCGCATGATTCCAGGCACCTGGTTTTTAAGACTAATTTCAGGCGTCTTTACCGGAAATCCGGCATCTCCGATTATTATATTTATGATCTTGACACCAAACAGCTCAAACAGGCTGCCACGAATGCCCGCACCGCCGAGCTTTCTCCGGATGGCTCTATGGTTGGCATGGAAAGAGGAGGGAATATGTTTGTTTATAATTTTTCCACAGGAACCGAACGACAATTGACCGACGATTCAACCGGGGAGAACAGTATTTTCAACGGACATTACGATTGGGTATATGAGGAGGAATTCGGTCAGGCCCAGGCCTGGAATTGGTCTGCTGATAATAAATTCATTGCCTTCTGGCAGTTTGACGAACGTCCTGTTCCTGTTTTTCAAATGACCAATTATGATGGGTTACATCCGGAGCAGATCCAGATCCCTATTCCTCAGCCCGGTGATGCCAACCCCAAAGTAAAGATCGGCGTAGTGGATGTCCGTTCAGGGAAAAAGGTTTGGTTAACCACGGACGAGACCGGCGACTTTTATATTCCCAGGATCTACTGGACCAGCAACCCGGATGAGTTGGCCGTAATGACCCTGAACAGGGCGCAAAATCATATGAAACTGTATTTTTTTAATGTAAGAACCGGAGGGCACCGGGTCGTCCTGGAAGAAAAAAATGACACATGGGTGGCTATCTTTAATTTTTACACCAATGTGAACGACATGGTTTACTTCCCGGAAAAATCCAAAGATTTTTTCTGGGTATCCGATCGTTCCGGGTATTATCATATTTACCATTATGGATATGATGGCCATTTGATCAGCCAGGTCACCAAAGGCGACTGGGACCTCATTAAAGTAACAGGCATCGACCCAATCACCCAATCCATTTATTATCTTTCCGCAGAAGCCTCCCCCCTGGAACAACAATTATATTCCATCCGGTATGATGGCTCCAAAAAAGAAAAACTGACCCGGGTGGAGGGCTTTCACAACATAAACATGTCTCCTAACACCGGTTATTATATCGACGAATACAGTAATGTACATTCTCCGTTACAGGTGGGATTGTTCACCGGGCAGGGCAAATTGTTAAAAAGCCTGGAAACAAATCAGTCCGTCACTGATTTTATTAAAACACATACCTATTCTCCCCAGGAGCTATTTCGTTTCAAAACTACAGATGGAGTCGATCTGGATGGATACATGATCAAACCATCCAATTTTAATCCGGCCAAAAAATATCCGGTGGTCATGACCGTTTATGGCGGCCCGGAATCACATGGGGTATTTAACCGTTTTTCAGCCAATGGCTGGCAGCAATGGCTGGTCCAGAACGGTTATATCGTGGTGGACGTGAACAACAGGGGCATTGCCAATTATGGCAGTAAATTCATGAAGGTGGTGTACAAACAACTAGGCAAATGGGAAAGTCATGATTTTGTGGAAACAGCTCATTATTTATCCAGCCTCCCTTATATCGACAGCGCCAAAATGGCGATCATGGGAGGAAGTTACGGAGGATATAGTACAACCTATACTTTACTGACCCATCCTGGCGTATTTAAAGTGGGAATCGCCAATTCTCCCGTTACTGACTGGCGTCTCTATGATAATGTTTATACAGAACGTTATATGGCCCCGCTCGAAGACAACACAGAAGGGTATAAGAACAGCGCACCGGTAACACACGCAGGCAATCTTAAAGATCACCTGCTGCTGATCCATTCGATGAGCGACGACAATGTTCACCCCGCCAATACGATGCAATTGCTGACTGCGCTTACCAATGCCGGCAAAGATGCCGATCTGAGGATCTATCCTCCTGGTGCGCATGGAGCCGCCTACAACTGGCCCAGCGCGCTCCTGATCGCAAAAGTGGGCTTTCAGTATCTGGAGCAGTACCTAAAAGGGATTTGCCCGTAAGGTGGTTTTACCTAAATTGCACCTCCCGTATGCTTAACGATACCAGCAATACTATCTTTCAACTCGCCGTACAGTTTGTCAATCAGACTGGCAAGCCTCTTTTTCTGACCGGTAAAGCCGGAACGGGAAAAACGACTTTTCTCAAATATATCCGGGAGAATAGTTTTAAAAAAATGGCGGTAGTTGCACCGACCGGTGTAGCTGCCATCAATGCTGGCGGCGTTACGATGCATTCCTTTTTTCAATTGCCTTTTGGCCCCTTCATCCCTGTTCAGCAAACAGGCTGGAACCCGGAGAACCAGGAATTTCCCACCTATTCCGATCAGAATACCTTATTTAAAAATATCCGGTTCAATACCAGCAAGCGGGAATTGCTCCAGGAACTTGAATTATTGGTTATTGATGAGATCAGTATGGTGAGGGCCGATACGCTGGATGCCGTAGATACCATCCTGCGTCATTTCCGCCAGCAGCCTTTATTACCCTTTGGTGGTCTGCAGGTCCTTTATATAGGGGATCTTTTTCAATTACCTCCTGTCGTATCCAGGGAAGAATGGGAGTTATTGCAGAAACATTACAAGAGTCCTTTCTTTTTTGACGCACAGGTGATCGCTCAGGCTCCTCCGCTGTATCTGGAACTCCAAAAGATCTATCGCCAGAGCGAAACATCTTTTATAGATATCCTCAATAATATCCGTAATAACCGCGCAACCTACCGCGACCTGGATAAGCTGCACGATTATTATCAGCCGGATTTTGAAGCGCCCAAACGGGAGAACTATATTACACTCACCTCGCATAATGCCAAAGCGGATGGCATCAACCAAACAGAGCTAAGCAAATTGAAGGGAGAGCAATACGCTTTCGAAGCCTCTGTAACCGGGGAGTTCAATGATAAAGCCTTCCCTGCGGAAAAATCCCTTCAATTAAAAGAAGGGGCACAGGTCATGCTTATCAAAAATGATAAGGGTGAAACCAGGCGTTATTACAATGGTAAGATCGGTACTGTCAAAAGGATCATCCGGGAAAAAAAGGACAAGACCTCAAAAGATGCGGATTCAAAAGATACGCATTCAAAGGATCCAGGATCCCGGGACAAAAAGTCCCCGGAAAAGATCGTCCTCGTTTTTCCTGACGGACCTGATGAACTGACCCTGGAAAAGGAAACCTGGAAGAACATTCGATATAACTACAATAAAGAGAAAGATAAAATAGAAGAGGAAGAACTGGGAACTTTTTCGCAATACCCTATCCGTCTCGCCTGGGCTATCACCATTCATAAAAGCCAGGGGCTGACCTTTGAAAAAGCAGTTATAGATGCAGGCTCCTCTTTTGCTCCGGGGCAAGTTTATGTAGCGCTGAGCAGGCTTACCTCCATCGATGGGCTGGTTTTACGTTCCCGCATTCTTCCCCATTGCATTAGCACCGATCCGAGAGTGATCGGCTTTATGGAAAGCAGTCTGGCCGAAGGAATTCCGGAAACACAATTACGGGACGAACAGATCGCCTATATCAGCCACTCTTTGGTCAGGTCTTTTGACTGGACCAAAATAGCCGATATTTTACAGACCAATCAGCAGGAATCTTCCCACAGACAGATCCCGGACAAAATAAAAGCGATGGAACTGGCCAAAGTCTGGCTGGATAAAGCTGCCAGTCAGCAGGAGACGGCCCTTAAATTCTCCAGACAGCTCGATCACCTTTTACTCACCGCAGCCGAAGACGGCTACCGGCAACTGCATCAACGAATGCAGGCCGGATCGCAATATTTTTTAAAGGAGTTGGAAGAAGATATGCTTACTCCCTTGCAGGAGCATCTGAAAGCCGTCCGGTTAAAACAAAAGGGGAAAAAATATGCAGAGACCTTACAGGAAATAAAAATCATCCTTACCCGGAAAAAACAACAAATAGGGGATGCCTTGCAAATGGTTACCGGTCTGTTGGAAGGAGCAGATACGACAAGTTTGCTGGCAGATCTGCAGGAGAAAAAAATGAAGATGGAAACGGAGCATTCTCCAGAAGGGTTCGTTTCGGGTGAAGGGTCATCTGTTTCAGGGGAAAGACCTGGCCAGGAGAAAGGCATATCCCTCACTGGCAAACCTCAGAAAGGAAGTACGCACCGTATAAGTCTGGGATTATATAAAGAAGGCGTTTCCATGGCAGAGATCGCTACCCGCAGGGGACTGGCGGTAACAACGGTAGAAAGCCACCTCGCCTCCTTTATTCCTACCGGGGAGATCGATATAAAAGAACTGGTTCCTGAAACCAAAATGGCGTCCATAATAGCAGCCATTGAAGAGATCGGCGGCGACACTCTGGGGCCTGTCAAATCAAAATTAGGCGACCAGTATACCTTTGGTGAGATAAGAGCTGTACTTCAGTTCCTTCGGCATAATACAGAGAAAACACAGAAAAGCAATCCCTGATCACCAGGTTTATACAACTCCCCTTTAGGGGGGGTACTATTCCGTCCGGAGGCTCTTAACCGGATTGGCGACAGCCACTTTTATAGCCTGTATACTTACCGTCAATAAAGCGATAAACAAAGCCATCATTCCGGCCATCAGGAACACCCACCATTCCAGACTGATATGATAGGCAAAATTCTGCAGCCAATTATTCATGGCCCACCAGGCCAGAGGGGAGGCGATCAGAAAAGCTATCCCGACCAGTACCAGGAAATCTTTGGATAACAAAGTGAATAGTGAACTCACGCTTGCCCCCAGCACTTTTCGTACTCCAAATTCCTTGGTCCGTTGTTCTGCCGTGAACATGGCCAGCCCCAATAAACCCAGACAGGAAATAAAGATCGCCAGGCAGGCGAAACAATTGGATAAGTTATTTACGATGGCCTCACTCTTATATAATTTCTGATATTCTTCATCGGAAAACTGATAACTAAAGGGAAATTGTGGATTTAACTGCCGGCAAAGCTGTTCCAAACCGGCGATAGCCTGCCGGGTCTTCCCCGCTTCCGTACGGACAAGTGCATTTCCCCATTCTTCTTTTTCCCGCAGACGCACTATAAGGGGATTAATCGGCGCATGCATGGAATTGAAATGAAAGTTTTTTAGTATGCCAACGATCTTGCCTTTTTTCTGCCAGAACGTAAGCGGTTTACCGATTGGGTCCTTATAACCGGTTCTTTTTACCGCTTCTTCATTCAGCAAATACCCTACGGAGTCCGTAGCAAAATCTTTGGAAAAATCCCTGCCCGCGATCAGTTTCAGCTTCATCGTCTTTACAAAATCATACCCAACCGATACATTGGTGAACATGGGTTTGGAATTAGGGTCTTTCCCATCCCACTCCACTCCACCTGTTCCGTTTTCTATGGAAGTTGGCGCCTGGGAGATACGGGTTATTTCCCTGACACCCGGGATACGTGCTGCCTCAGCTTTAAATAATTGATATTTTTCCGTCAGGGTTCCTTCCAGGGGAATATACACCAGGTTCTCCCGGTCATAACCAAGATTGATTGTCTGGACATAACCCACCTGCCGGGAAACGACGATTGTTCCGATGATCAGAAGAATAGAGAGCATGAACTGGAATACCACCAGGCCTTTGCGGAACCAGGCTGCCGGGGAGGAAAATTTCATAGATCCTTTTAATACCCGGATCGGCTGAAAGGAAGAAAGGAAAAGGGCCGGATAACTTCCGGATATTGCTCCTGTGATCAGTGTAAGAGAAACCAGGCTTAGCCAGAAAGAAGAAGTTCCGTAAGGAAAGGATATTTGTTTACCGGTCAGGTGGTTGAAGGCTGGCAGTACCAGTATAACCAAACCGATCGCCAGGATCATGGAAAAAAAGGATAAAAGCACCGCCTCGCTGAGAAATTGCCGGATGAGAGCAGGCCGGACGGCGCCTACTACCTTCCGGATGCCGATCTCCCTGGCTCTTTTTACGGAACGCGCGGTAGTGAGGTTCATAAAATTGATACAGGCGATGAGCAGGATAAAAATGCCGACAATACTGAACAGACGGACATATTCAATGCGACCGCCAGCAGGCTGCCCATTCTTGAAATTGGAATGCAGATAAACATAGTCGAATCGTTGCATGCCCAGTTCAATCCGGAATCCTTTGTCCTGTTCTTTGTTATAATTATCAAGAAATTTGGTGATCTTTCGGGTCACCAGGGCAGGATCTGCATCGGGGCGTAATAAAAGTAAGGTGCGGGGGCCATTATTTCCCCATCCCTTTGCCCAGGAGTTGTCCTCCAGGAAACCTTCCCAATTGATTATATAATCAAATTTATCCGAGGTGTTTTCCGGCAGATTTTCGAACACAGCCGTAACCGTGAAATTCTTTTTGTTTTCGAACCGGATCGTTTTACCGATAGCCTCCCGGGGAGACCCGAAAAAATCAGCTGCCATTTTCCGGGATATGGCCAGGCTTAACGGAGTGGCAAGTGCTGTGGCCGGGGTCCCCTGCAATAAAGGGTAACTGAACATGGCAAAGAAGTCGGCACTGGCATGGCTGCCTTCTTCCTTTATTATTTTATCGCCGGCCTGAAAAGTATTTTTATCCCTCCAGCTAAAACCGGAAGCCATTTCTACTTCCGGCAGCATCTTTTTTAGCTCAGCCGGTAAAAGCCCCGGTGTATAAAAACCCGATTCTATTTTCCCGTCATAATATTGCCTTTCATAAATGGTGTACAGGCGCCCGGAATTGGCATGAAAAGCGTTTACGCTTCGTTCGTCCCTGATCCAAAGCAGGATAAGTAAACTGCAGCACATTCCCATGGCCAGGCCAAATATATTCAGGAAACTATATCCTTTGTGCTTCCACAGATTGCGAATGGCTACTTTAAAGAAATTCCTTAGCATAATTCAGGCTTTTTCCTGGCCAACAGGCAGGCAGATAAAATATTGTAAAAATAACTAATTCGAAACTCCCCTTTTTAAAAGGTCCGGAATTAAGGTCGGTCGGACAGAAAAAAATGTTGCACGGATTCCGACAAAAATATTTGTTGATTCTGAACATTTTAGCATGTATTTTGCCAATTCCAGGGGCTCCACTAAACTATTGGTCCTTAAAAAAGTCAAATCATCTGCAAAACAAGGCAAAGCAACTATAAAACTATTTTATGAGACCATTTTTCGCGGTTTTCCTTTCTTTGGTGTCCCTTACCTTATTATTTAGCTGCAGCAGTTCCAGAAAGACTTCCAGGGATAGTTATGTTCCTTTTACGAAGGATTTAAAAGAACGATTGGAAAGGGATAGTATCGATCTGAAACAGGTACAATTCTATATCGATCAGAAATTGATCTTGTCCAGGAACCTGGGAGATCAAAAAATGGTAGTCAGTTCCGGCGTCGTGAAACTGGAAAACGGAAAATTCATCAATGAGGTCATCGTTCCGGCCTTCACCCCGGGGATATGCGAAAACGCGGCTAATGACAAGTTGATGGTCAGTTTTGAGAAAGGCAATAATGATCTCGCTTTTGGCCCAGGCAGCGGGTATACCTACAATAAATATGTGCTTTACGGAACAGAATGGAGGAATGGAACCGCTGCGGTAACCTTTGACTCCAATAAATTCCGGGCCCGCTGTGCTTCCTGCCCGGATGTCGCATCCGTCACCCTGGTTGTCCGCAAAAACGAAATAGATAAGATAGAGCGGAAAACGCGCACCCTTAAAGGAAGAACGGTGAATAATTAATTTTCCCGATCTTAATTTTTCCGATCTTTAGGGTTCCTGATCTGATCCATCCATGGCAAGAAAAAGAACGCCTAAATTATTAGCCGGTTATACCCATCACAATAAAGTAAGACTGGTCCATGGCGGCCGGGATTACTTTTCTGTATTGATAGAACTGATCGATCAGGCAAAATCCTCCATTCATTTACAGACTTATATTTATGAAGAGGACGAAACAGGCCGGCAGGTAAGCGATGCCCTTATCCGTGCCGCCCAAAGAAAGGTAGCCGTCTTTATTTTATTGGATGGTTATGCGTCCCAGGATCTTCCCAAGGCATTTATAACAAACTGGAAAAATGCCGGCATACGGTTCCGTTGGTTCTGGCCCCTGTTGAAAAGCCGTAATTTTTATCTCGGGCGCAGATTGCACCATAAAGTCCTGGTAACGGACGGGTCATACGGACTCGCTGGTGGAGTCAATATCAGCAACCGGTATAACGATGTAGGTGATATAAAAGCCTGGCTGGACAGAGCCTTGCTTGTCGAAGGAGAAGCGGCATTGAAACTGCATATTATATGCAGGGACATGTGGGCAAAGTCGTATTGGAAAAAAGGAACCGGGCTGGAAAAAGGATTTAAGAACTGGGTGCCGGGCATAGTAACACCCGAAGAGTGTATGGTCCGGATCAGACGTAATGACTGGGTGCAGGCAAAAAACCAGATCTCGGGAAGTTACCTGGAAATGTTCAGAAATGCCCAATCCCGCATTACCATTATGTCCAGTTATTTCCTTCCGGGTCCTGTATTCCGAAAAAATATGTCCCTGGCGGCAAAAAGAGGGGTTTCTATTAAAATAATCATTGCAGGAGTATCGGACATAAGGATCTCCAGATTAGCCGAACAATACATGTACCGCTGGCTTTTCCGTAACAATATTGAAATTTACGAATACCAGGATACCATACTTCATGGAAAAATGGCGACCTATGACGGGATCTGGATGACCGTCGGTTCATACAATGTAAATAAGATCAGTGCTTATGCGAGTGTGGAATTAAATATGGATGTACGGAATACCCCTTTTGCCACAAGCGTCCAGAAAGAAATGGACGGGATTATCCGTGACCATTGCGTAAAGATCACGCAGGAGTCATTCTTCAGTCATAATACCCTATGGCATCGTTTCCTGCAAAAGGTCGCCTATGAGACGATCCGTTTTCTTTTCTTTCTTTTCACTTTTTATTTTAAGCAGGAAAAGGAATCCGTTGACTGATTATTCATTTATTACCCTTCTGCTCCTTTCCATTTTTTCCCATTTCCTTTTCAGTATTTTCTTTAGCATCCTTTTCCTGATCTTTACGATCCTTCTCCATTTCCCGGTAGATTTCCGGTGTCTGGTTCCTCCTGATCTTTATTCCCCCGATCCTTTTGATAAAATCCCTGACTGTCTGTCTGTTCCAACCGGCAAACCGTCCCCTTTGCACGATCACCGTATTGTCATCCGGGTGCTCCAGGAAATAATGAAATACAAATGGAGCTTGTCCGTCCTCCCAGCCTTTTATCTGTCCGAACCGGAGATCGTTGAAGACCAGCCCTCCCCCCTTCCATCGGTCAATCGTGTAATAACCCTGGCAGAATTTTAATAAGGGTCTAACGCCCTCGTCTTTCCGGAAGGGCGTTAATAAAGAATCATTACGGGGAAAATAATGAAAATCGATAGTGGGCTGCTTATCGAATACAGACCGGTACCCGGTATAATATCCATGTTGATCTGCAACAACAATATACCAGAGCCAGCTATTCATAGGAGTAGGGGTAGTAAAAAAACGGGTTTCGGTGATCTGTTGTCTTTGCAACTCTTTTTGAACCGCGGATGCGATCCTGTTTTTATTGATAATGCAATAGCCAAGATAACTACAGCTAAGGATAAGTCCGAACCCTATCCAGCCTTTCCGGGCAGGATTATCCTTTTTCAGGATCAACAGAGCCAGAAAGGAAATACCCAGCCAAACCGAAAAAAACGGATCTGCCACAAACAGCACGTTAAAAGAAAAACGGTGATGACTGAAAGGCTCGAACCAACCTGTACCATAAGCATTAAAAGCATCGAGAACGATATGTACCAGCAGTTGAAGACTCCAGAAAAAAAGCCATCGTTGCCGGCTTATGGGATATTCTTTATATTTCCAGGCGGAAGCTCCCGCTAACAGCAAACCCAGCACAAGAACAAACAATAGAGAATGAGTAATGCCGCGATGCGCATATACATCATGCGGCGTATCCAACCAAAAGGAGGCTACAAAATCAATATCAGGGAGACTTTGAGCCACCGCACCTAATACCATGGCTTTTTTTCCCAGTCTTCTCCCTAAGATCGCATCACCCAGGGTCGCACCCAAAACTATGTGTGTGATTGTATCCATCTCTGTCTTTCAATATTATCCGATCGACCTCATTACCGCATTCCACAAACCGATACGGCATTCCAGGGCGGCAATGGCGAAAGAGGCCGCCTCCTCCCATTTCTGCACATCATCCCCGCATAGGTCTTCCAGCATAGCTGTAGCCAGGATGCTGTGA
Source organism: Flavitalea flava (assembly GCF_054461575.1). Classification (NCBI taxonomy): domain Bacteria; kingdom Pseudomonadati; phylum Bacteroidota; class Chitinophagia; order Chitinophagales; family Chitinophagaceae; genus Flavitalea; species Flavitalea flava. Next base: position 58,157 of record NZ_JBTLQH010000014.1, on the reverse strand, counting down.
TGACCGCCATCCACTTCTATATGGCGCTCCATATAATATTTGAAAATAGTGAGTTCCCCGGGTGCTGCTTTGGAAAAATCATTTACGAACTGCAGGAACATATCAGGGATCAGGTCTTCCCGGCCAAAGGTAAAAACAGATGCCACAGCATGCAATTTCCCGGAGTCGATCACATCGAAAGTAAACCGCAGGAAATCGCAGATCTCCTGATCGGTGACATTCATGGATATGGCTTCTCTTACTGGTTGTCCTTCTTCAATAGCGCCGATCAGTGCCTTTACCGGTCCGGTAGAGGCTCCTGCCTGCTCCATAGCCCGCAGATAAAGTTCAAAATGACTGGTCCGTCTTCCCTCTTCATCCACATCGCTCTCTTCACCCAGGACGATCTCATTGATCAGATAACGCGTATTGCCTTTTCCCTTGGGAGTCCAGGGAATACTTACCGCTGTCAACGCCTTTTGCAAGGTTTTGAGCAGGGACATAAAATCCCATACGGCATATACATGCACCTGCATAAAACGGCGCAATTCTTCCGACCCGCGGATACTATGGTAAACCGGGTGCTCCATTAGCCGGGTGCGAACCGGCCCGATCTTTTCTTTTAATAAGGCTACATGTTTATTCATATCACTTACCTCCTTTACTTTACCGCTTTTACTTTATCACTTTTCCATGACCTGTTCCCGTGACTTTTTTTCCAACTTATTTTTTCTTAATTACTCTTGTAGCTCCTGAGGTGGAGCCGGCAATGACAATATCCGCCATATTGATGAACAAACCATTTTCCATCACGCCGGTAATACCATTGACCTGTTCATGTAATGACGCCGGATCAGCGATACGTTGGAAGGCGCAATCAAGAATATAATGACTGTTATCCGTCAGGAACACCTTATTATCCGCCATCCGGAGTGCCGGCTTACAACCCAGCGCTTCGAGTTTGCGCCGGGTAAGTTCCCATCCGAAAGGAGCTACTTCAACAGGCAGGGGGAATTTGCCCAATTTATCTACCAATTTGGTTTCATCTACTATAATGATATAGAATTTTGTCGCTGCCGCAACGATTTTTTCCCGCAAAAGGGCACCCCCTCCTCCTTTTATCAGATTAAGCTCTTCGTCTACTTCGTCTGCCCCGTCAATGGTAATATCCAGATGATCGATCTCCGGGAATGTCACCAGCGGTATACCCACCTCCCTTGCCAGTGCTTCCGATTGCATGGAAGTAGCTATCGCTCTTGTTTCCAGGCCATTCTTTACCATCTCCCCGATTCCCTGGATCGCCCAGTATGCCGTGGAACCTGTACCCAGACCAAGGGTCATGCCTCCGCGGATATATTCTATGGCTTTTCCTGCGGCTATTTTCTTACCGTTTAGGGCTGAATTTTCCATAATTTTTTAAAAGTTGAGGTGGTTCAAAATAAAGCAGCAATATAAATAACAATCAATTATTTATGCGCGATCCGGGCGTCTTTTTCCTCTTATTCCGGAAGGGCCGGGGCCCATTTTTGGGGTATTTCCCACTGGTCCGGTAGGAAATAAGACGGAATATCCTATATTTGTAATATTATCTATCAAATGAACCAGGTATACCTCCATAGAAATTGTTGTTGTTGTTGTAAGCCAACCATGGTTATTTTGGTGGAGGATGACCTCTTATAAGCTGAATAAAAAAAATGTGTAAACATATTTAAAAGCTCCACCACCAGTGGAGCTTTTTTTATTTAAAATCAGAGATGCAAACAACAACAGAAAGTAGAGTGAGTAACGACCTGATCGCAGCCGTCCGATCTCTTGGAGCCAGGATCGGCCATACTCCTTTGCACTCATTTACCTGGCTGGCGCAAAAAAAGAAGATACAGATCTATGCCAAAAAAGAATGGATGCAATTATCAGGAAGTGTTAAGGCGAGGGCTGCTTATAATATTATCCGTCATGCGATTGAAGAGGGTGAACTGGATGCCGGTCAGACCTTATTAGATGCCACCAGTGGTAATACCGGCATCGCCTATGCTTATATCGCAAAAGAACTGAATATTCCCGTAGCCTTATGCCTTCCGGAGAACGCGTCCCGGGAACGTAAGGAAATACTTCAATCCCTTGGGGTACAGTTGATACTGACCTCCCGTTTTGAAGGTACGGACGGAGCGCAGGGAGTAGCAAAGGCCCTGGCAGAAGAAAATCCGGGCCGTTATTTTTATGCAGATCAATATAAGAATGAATATAACTGGAAAGCACATTATTATTCCACCGCCCCTGAGATCTTCGAAGAAGTTCCCGGTATCACGCATTTTGTGGCAGGATTAGGGACTACCGGCACATTCGTGGGTACAGGCCGGCGTTTGAGAGAATTAAATCCTTCCATCCGGCTGATCTCCCTGCAACCGGATTTTGCCCTGCACGGACTGGAAGGATGGAAACACCTGGAGACGGCCCTTGTTCCTGCCATCTATGACCCAACAGTTGCGGATGAAAATACAGAGGTCAGTACGGAAGAAGCACATGCCATGATAAAAACCGTTTACCAACAGGAAGGTTTGCTACTCAGTCCTTCTGCAGCAGCCAATCTGGCCGGCACCCTGCGTATTGCCCAAACACTGGAAGAAGGCATTCTGGTCACGGTGCTACCCGACAATGCAGAAAAATACAGCGAAATCATTCAAAAAATAATTTAACATGCTCATTATCGAACCTTCTGTAAACAAAAGCCTGATCGAAGATGCCGTCAATACCTTTCCGGATGAATGTTGCGGTTTCCTTTTCGGAAGGGAAGATGGAAATGGGGTAAGGATCATTACCCAAATGCTGGTAGTGGACAACTCCAAAGAGGGGGATAAAAGACGCCGTTTCGAGATCTCTCCTTTCGATTATATGCGTGCCGAACAACAGGCATTGGATAATGATCTCTCTTTACTAGGGGTATATCATTCACATCCCAACCATCCGGCCATACCTTCGGAACATGACCGCAAGGCAGCCCAGCCCTATTTCTCTTATCTGATCATTTCGGTAATGAACAAAGAGATCATTACCCAACGTTCCTGGTTATTGAACGAGGAGCAACAATTTGAAGAAGAAGCAATAACCGAACATCTGTTCATCGATAATAACACAAATACGATCCCATCACTTATAAAAGAATAATCAAAATGGCTACTGTCATCATCCCCACTCCTTTACGGAAATTCACGAATAACACCGCCCGGCTGGCAGTCAGCGCGGGTACTATCCAGGATACAGTAAAAGAACTGACCCACAACTTTCCTGACCTGAAAAAGCATCTCCTGGATGAAGCAGGAAAAATCCGTTCTTATGTCAATGTCTTTGTCGGCAGTGACGATATCCGGGACCTTCAACAGGAAAATACCATCGTCAAAGAAGATACCGTGATCAGCATCGTTCCGGCCATTGCGGGCGGAGCGCCTGCGGGAAATGGGTCGGGAACCAAAGAATCGGTTTTCTCTAAGGAAGAACTCGCGCGATACAACCGGCATATCATTATCCCGGGGTTCGGCATGGAAGCGCAACAAAAATTAAAAGCGGCAAAAGTATTGGTGATCGGGTCCGGCGGCCTGGGCAGCCCGGTATTGTTATATCTGGCGGCCGCAGGCGTAGGCACCATCGGAATCGTTGATTTTGATGTAGTCGACGACAGCAACCTGCAAAGACAAGTTCTTTTCGGGATCGATGAGATTGGCAAACCTAAGGTAGAAGCAGCCAAAAGACGGCTGGAAGCCTTAAACCCCTATATCCGTCTTCAGATCTACAACACTCATCTTAACTCTCAGAATGCACTGGAAATCATACGGGAATATGATGTGATCGCTGATGGAACGGATAATTTCCCTACCCGTTACCTGGTTAACGATGCAGCGGTTTTATCCGGCAAACCGAATGTATATGCTTCCATTTTTCAATTCGAAGGACAGGTTTCCGTATTTAATTATAAGGATAAGCAGGGAATTACAGGACCTAATTACCGTGACCTTTACCCTACCCCCCCACCTCCCGGTTTGGTTCCCAGTTGTGCAGAGGGCGGAGTCTTAGGCGTATTACCGGGCATTATCGGAAGCCTGCAGGCCCTGGAAGTCATCAAGGTGATCACCGGTGTAGGAGAAACCCTCTCCGGACGTTTTTATATTTTTGATGCCTTGAATTTCGAGAGTAACACATTTACGATCAAACGGAGGGAAGACAATCCCATCAATGGAAAGAACCCCACTATCACAGGCTTGATCGACTACGAACAATTCTGCGGAATGCGTGCCGTAGAAGAAAAACCGTTAAAAGAAATAACGGCAAAAGAATTGTACGACCTGCAGGTCACCGGCGAAAAATTCCAATTGATCGATGTACGCGAACCGCATGAATATGATATCGTAAATATCAACGGAGAACTGATTCCGCTCGCAACGATAGCGGACAACAGCGAAAAGATCCAGACAGATAAAAAAGTGGTTGTTCATTGTAAGATGGGAGGGCGCAGCGCCAAAGCCATTCGCGAACTGGAGGAAAAATTCGGATTTACCAATTTATACAATCTCAAGGGAGGAATACTGGCTTATATAGACGAAGTACAGCCTGAATTGACAAAATATTAGGAGCACCATCACCCGCGACGCGGGCTCCAATCGTGTCCATTAAAAGGATCATTAACAGGATCCATTAACAGGATCGATAAACAGGGCCCATTAGTGGCGGATGTTTTCGGGTTTACCGGATTGCCCGGACAATTTTTTGCCATCCGCAATCCCTGCTGCATCATAGCCGCTCAGCGGGTGAACGGAGCCTATAGCGATGGATGACTGTACCGCCCCCGGACCCGATCCGGGAATCCCGGTAGAGAACTTTGCTGAAAAAACGGCCAACAGGAGCACAATCAGAAAAAAGGAGACAGGTGCCAGGCGTTGCATAAAATAAATTGTTTTATTACATAAACATTCCTGATGCCCTGGCAACTGCTGACAATCAGGAACGAACAACCACCTGCCATTCCATCTAAATCGAGCCTGCCAACCAGGGTATCAGAGAATTAAATATCTTGAAATATAGAGCCTCCGGAACTATGGTAAAGATAAATACCGGATTCCGGGTTTCCAAGTAATTAGTCTACTATTTTTATAGACTTATAAAAATAAATCCTGAATAATCCGGGCCAGCGTTCAAAAGAAGCTGCCTGTTCTAATAATCCAGTAACCGTTCGATTATTTCCGCAACTTTTGCCGGATTAGGCAACATGGCATTTTCGAGGATCGTGCTCATGGGAACGGCAGGAAGATTCAGGGCCCCAGCCACTTCCACCGGTGCGTCAAGATTGGACCAACATTTTTTGGAGATACGCCAGGCCAATGCCTCGGCAAACGAATTGTTCTGCTGTTCCTCAGTAAGTACCAGACATTTCCCATGGCGGGAAACTACGCTGAATACCAATTCCTCATCCAGGGGAAACAGGGTTCGCAGATCTATGATCTCCACCTGGCCTGGAAATTCCTTAGCTGCCGTTTTGGCCCAGTATACGCCCATCCCATAGGTAATAATACAACAGGTCTCCCCGCTGCTGACCTTGGCAGGATCTGCGAACAAAACAATATTTCCCTTGCCCAGGGGTAAAATATAATCTCTCGAAGGTTCGATGGTCTTTGCCTCTTCGGTCCCCGGCACCTTACTCCAGTAAAGTCCTTTATGCTCCAGCATGATTACAGGATTGGGATCGAGAAAGGCAGCCTTCATCAGCCCTTTCATATCAGCCGTATTGGAAGGATAGACGATTTTTATTCCTTTGATCGAAAGCAGGGTGCTTTCCATACTACCGCTATGGTAGGGCCCTCCGCCGCCGTATGCGCCGACAGGCACCCGGATCAGGGTCTGTACAGGAAATTTCCCGCAACTCAAATAACAGGATTTGGAGATTTCCGTAACCAGCTGGTTGAAGCCGGGATAGATATAATCGCCAAACTGAACCTCTACGATTGGTTTGGCGCCGGCAGCACTCATTCCGACTGTGGATCCAATGATATATGCTTCCTGGATGGCGGTATTAAATACGCGGTGATCACCGAACTTTTCGGCCAGGGTCGCAGCCTCCCTGAATACCCCCCCCAGGCGCCGGCCTACGTCCTGTCCATATAATAAGGCCTCAGGACAGTCTTCCATAATCTCCCGGATGGCAAATAATGCAGCATCAACCATCATTACCTTTTCCCCTTTGGCAGGACATCGCTCTCCCTTCTCTTCCGTTACCGGAGTAGGTACAAAAATAAAATCTTCCACTGTCGATGGATCAGGGTCGGGTGCAGCGAGCGCTTTTTCGAATTGCTCCGCAACAAACAGAGCAGCATCCTTTTCCACCTCTGCCAATTGCTCTTCTTCCACTCCTAACTCCCGTAAACGGGCACGCAACTTTGGAAGAGGGTCTTGCAAAGATTGCTCCTGCAGTTCTTCCGGGCTACGGTAAAATTCTTTCCTCACGCCACTGGTATGATGCCCAAGCAAAGGAACCTTAGCCTGTACCAGGTATGGACGTCTTCCTCTCCTGACATCACTTATTACCCGGTCCATGGCCTCATAACATTCCTGGAAATCAGTGCCATTGACCCGTAAACGCCCCATTCCCTTAAACCCTCCTGCATATTCATAGGCATCCATCACCCGTGTTTCTTCTGATCTTGCACTGATTCCCCAGTCATTATCCTGGACCAGGTAAATAACGGGCAAAGAATTCAGAACGGCAAATTGAAAAGCTTCGCTGACCTCACCTTCCGTAACACTTGCATCACCCAGAGAGCAGACTACAACAGGAGATTCACCTCCTTCGCTTTTCCGTACCAAAGAAGAACCGATGGTTTCCAGATAAACCAGTCCCTGGGCAATCCCGGTAGTTGGAATAGCCTGCATGCCGGTGGCGCTGCTTTGATGAATAATACCGGGTTTTCCGGGTCCTTTGTAATTAGGATGCGAATAATATTCCCTGCCGCCGGTGAAAATATCACTGGCCTTGGCCAGCAATTGACACATTAACTGGAACGGCTCAAAACCGAGTCCAAGCAACAAACTTTCGTCCCGGTAATAAGGACTTACCCAGTCACAGGGTTGAAGATGAAAAGCGGTAGCTAATTGTATGGCCTCATGGCCTCTTGAAGTGGAATGAACATATTTGCAAATGCTGCGGTTGCTCTCATAAGTGACAGCCATTTCCTTTGCTGTACACATGAGCCGGTAGGCCCGGAATAAAATTTCAGCTGTGATCATGAACAAGCAAATATGAGTGGAAGCCGGTTACTTTATTTCCAGGGTCAATAAACTATCGTCTTCAATAAATCCCTCGAGCTCATCACCAACCACACACTCTCCCACACCTGCCGGAGTACCGGTAAATACCAGGTCCCCGATATTGACGGAAAAATAATTGGAAATATAGGCCACTATTTTGTCAAAACTGTTGATCATCAGACTGGAATTACCCTGCTGTACCAATTCTTTGTTCTTGTACAGACAGAAATTCAGGTCCTTTTTATTCTTAATATTGGGAATAGTGATCCATTTTCCAATGGCGGCGGAATTATCCCAGGCTTTGGCTTTTTCCCAGGGAAGACCTTTTTCCTTAAGCTCGTTCTGGATATCACGGGCAGTAAAGTCGATGCCGACCGTCAATGCATCGTAATATTTACTGGCAAAACGATCTTGTATATACTTACCATTCTTGGAGATACGAAGCACTAATTCAGCCTCATAGTGCAATTCGTTAGTGAATTCCGGATAATAGAACGGCGTATGTGCCTGCAGCAATGCGCTTTTAGGCTTCATAAATATGATAGGCTCGTCCGGAACTTCATTATTTAACTCCTTGGCATGAGCCACATAGTTACGGCCAACACAGAATATTTTCATATTCAATCAGGGTTTTTAAATAGAAAATTCTTGATTCAGTTACATTCTGCCTGAAAAGGCAACGGGGTACTTACATAGGCATATCGAATATCAAAATAGATTAGTCATACATTAAGCATGAACGCAATATTACTGCGAAAATAAAGATTCCAAACTACAAATCATAGTGTAAAATCTAATTTATTGAATTGGTTCATAGTTCGTTCAATTCCACTAGTGGCAAAGCTTTCGATTAATTCGACCGACTTTTCGATCTTTAGTCTCACCAGGGGTAATTCGGGTTCTTCCCATTTTCCCAACACAAAATCCACCTGACGCCCCCTGGAAAACTCATTACCAATGCCAAAACGCAGCCTTGGATAAGCATCGGTTCCCAGAGACTCCTGTATGCTTTTTAACCCGTTATGACCGGCATCGCTGCCTCCGGGCCGCAGGCGGAACCGGGTAAGGGGAAGGGCCAGATCATCCAGCACGATGAGGATATTCTCCCTTGGGATCTTTTCCCTATCCATCCAATATTTCACGGCCCGGCCGCTAAGATTCATATAGGTCGTGGGTTTGATGCAGATCAACCCGCTTCCTTTCCACCTGACCTCCACCATTTCGGCTAACCGCTCCAGGCTGAAATGCCCTCCCAGTTTGTTCACTAAAGCATCTGCTACATCAAAGCCGATATTATGCCGGGTTCCGGTATACTCTGATCCTATATTGCCCAGGCCAACGATCAGGAACTTACCCATAAAGGGATTTTAAGATTACCCGGTGAGGGGTTTTAACAATAAAGGCGCCGCACATATCAGGCAGGGAGCAGGCATAATTGCTCCTGAATAATAGCAAAAACCCGGTTAAACATTAACCGGGTTTTCTGCCAACCAATTTCTTATTTTTTTGCAGGAGCAGGTTTTGCAGCGGCAGGTTTTGCAGCGGCAGGTTTTGCAGCGGCAGCGGCGGCAGGCGCAGCCTTAGCACCACCGGCAGCCGGAGTTCCGGCTTCCTCCTGTTTCAGTTGACGGGTCAGCACAATGGAGGCAATAGGAATACGGGGAGAGTTCAGGATCTCAAAATGTTCTATTTTCACATCCTCTACACGTACGTTTCCATTTAATTCCAAGGTGGTCAGGTCCACTTCAATATTTTCCTTCAGGTACTTAGGGTAGGTCTTTACCTTTAATGCATTTATCTTGGTGATCAGCTTTCCGCCGTCTTTCACCCCTTTTGCAGCCCCGGTAAATTTAATGGGAATGGTTGCGACCACTTTTTTGTCCTCCACCAGTTCCAGGAAATCCACATGGATCAATGCATCGCTGACCTTGTCAAATTGCAGGTCCTTTAAAATGCATCTGTAGGCATTTCCTTCCACCTTAATTTCCGCTAACTGGAAATCCGGCGTATACACCAGTGTCTTAAAAGATGTCGCAGGAGCTGAAAAATTCACTTCCTTTGCACCCCCGTAAATTACACCGGGCACTTTTTCCTCAGAGCGAATTTGGCGGGCGGCTTGTTTGCCTAGGTCGGTCCTGAGTTGTCCTTCGATTGTAATCGTTTTCATGATATGCTTGTTTAAATAATGACGCGTTTTCCTCTGTCTATCTCCCTATGTCCTTTACCTGTTGTTTATTTATTACGCAATTGCGAGTGAATAAACAAGCCGGTAATACTTCTGTTCTCATGTGCATTACGGATAGCTACCGCGAATAGTTCCGCTACGCTTAATACTTTGATCTTCGGACTTGCCTGTTTCAGCGGGATAGTATCGCATACTACTAATTCTTCCAGCACACTATTCTCAATATTGGCATAGGCATTCCCACTTAACACAGGATGCGTACAAAGAGCTCTGACACTTCTGGCGCCTTTTTCTTTCAGGAGACCAGCAGATTTTGCCAGAGTTCCCCCCGTATCACAGATATCATCGATCAAAACGATATCCTTATCCGTCACATCACCGATGACAACCATGCTGGCTATCTCATTTGCCCTTTTCCGGTGTTTGTCACAAATCACCATTTCTGCGCTGAAATAGGTGGCAATTTCCCGGATACGATTCGCACTTCCCACATCGGGGGCCGCAAAGGTAAGGTTTTCCACTTTAAGTTGTTCAATATAAGGGATAAAAATGGCCGAACTGTCCAGGTGATCCACCGGGATGTCAAAGTACCCCTGGATTTGGGGAGCGTGGAGGTCCATCGTGATGACCCGATCTGCCCCTGCAGCGACTAACATATTGGCTATCAACTTACTACCAATTGCTACCCGGGGTTTATCCTTTCGATCCTGCCGGGCATAGCCATAATAGGGGATTACGGCAACCACTTTATAGGCGGAAGCCCTGCGGGCGGCATCTATCATTAATAATAGCTCCATCAGGTTCTCTGTCGGGGCGAAAGTACTTTGAATCAGGAAAACCATATCTCCCCGTATACTTTCATCGAAGATCGGCTGGATCTCCCCGTCACTGAAATGCTGTATCGTAATTTTCCCCGATGGATGCCCGAACTGCTGGGCAATTTTCTCGGCCAGATATTGAGATCCGGTACCGGAAAAAATCTTGGCGGTATGCTGCATAAAAAGTGAAATATGCAGCGAAGATATAGAAGATATAATGGAAAAGAGAATAGCAACCGCGGCCGGTAAAAAAATAGTGACCATGTCCAATTCAAAATATAGAAATGGGGCACGGGCCCTGGAAGAACAGGTCAAAAGGGGAACAGGTTCAAAGGACAGGTTCCAAGGAGTACGACCCAAAAAAGGGGTCGACCATAATAGTCAACCCCAATAAGCTTTTGAAGTAAAATTTTAATACGTATAGGCAGAAACAATTTAAGGGTTAACAGAAGCCAGCTGCTGTCTGGCACCCGCCGAAACAGTCAGGGAAGCTTTCTCGGCCTCCTTAGGGGCGGATTTGGAATTAACTACATAAAAAATAGAGGAACAAACAAAAATGGAGAAGAACAGGGCGACAACATACATGCCTATGCAGAAAAGAAAAGGTTGCCAGCCGCCGATTGCGTTAAAAGTGGTACGTTTCATTGGATCTTAGATTGAGTTTTCAAAAGAGTACGATTGTCAAAAAAGGCTATACTTTGTCTACTAACGAAACACTTAAAAGGATATTTTAACATCCCCTTAGAATATCGAAAATAATGCCTAATCTTGGTTCATGCAAGGGGAGAAATACTCAATAAAGGAATGGGCAAAAGACGATCGGCCACGCGAAAAATTACTCAGTAAAAGTCCGCAGGCACTGAGTGATTCTGAACTATTAGCCATTTTGATCCGTGCGGGCACCCCCAAAAAAAGCGCCCTTGAATTGGCCAGGGAAGTGTTGAGGGCTGGAAAAAATAATTTGCAGGAACTAGGCAAACTTTCCCTCCAGGAATTAATGAAAATCAAAGGGATTGGGGAGGCAAAGGCCATTACCATTGCAGCAGCTCTGGAATTAGGCAGACGAAGACAGTCCACCCTTTTTCTTGACCGGCCGGTTATCAGGGACACCAAAGAAGTGGCGGCCTATCTCCAAACCCTGTTACGGGATTTCGGCTATGAAGTATTTGGCGTGGTTTTCCTGAACAGATCTGGCAAGGTAAAACATTTGGAGATTCTCAGCCGGGGAGGAATTACATCTACCGTCGCAGATCCCCGGATCATCATGAAAAAAGCCCTGGAAGAAGAGGCTGTCAGTATTATTCTTTTCCATAATCATCCTTCCGGGAGCCTGGTGCCCAGTAAAGCGGATGAGGAATTAACCATCAAGATCCGGGACGCAGCCAATCTTTTCGATATTAGGTTACTTGATCACTTTATCGTCAGTGAGGAAGGACATTTCAGTTTTGCGGACAAAGGAGTCCTTTAACTGATCTTCTGCCCTGGTAATAATTATGCCTGCGCGGTGGGACCACCAAAATTCAGCGGCAATTGAACTTCTTCCAGGTCCTGTATCTTACCATTGGCCGTTTCAAAACGACTGAGGTTCTCTGTCAACGCCTTCATGAACCGTTTGGCATGCTGAGGGGTCAGTATAATCCGTGACTTCACCCGGCTCTTGGGAGTACCCGGCATCACATTGACAAAATCTATCACAAACTCCGCATGGGAATGGGTAATGATGGCAAGATTCGCATATTCTCCCTCTGCAATTTCTTCGCTGATCTCTATATTCAACTGACTATTGGGTGGCTGGCTATCTGGCATACAATAATTTAGGGGCAAGGTAAAACAAATACAAAAGGCGGCCAAACAGCCGCCTTTTGTATTTCTAAAACGTTTTGGATCGATATTGATCGTGTTAATAAGTATAGTCCATCCGGCTTATTGTGCATCCCACCATACACGGCTTGCCAGGGTAACTCCCGTTTGCTCGGGCTGAGCGTTGGTCAGCAATTCCGTAAAGGAATAAGGCCATCTCCGGGGAATATCCGTTCCATTGTAAGAGTTCTGCGCTTTGGTCAGGACCGGGAAACCGGTACGTCTCCAGTCATTGTATGTTTCCAGGGATAGGAAATCTGCCACGTATTTTTCGGAAATGATCTGTTGCAGGGCATTGGCATCCGTCAGGGCCGGTCTTGAATTATAATAATTATCCTGAACAGTCGGGTTAGTAATTCCCAAAAGGTTCATATGAGATACGATAGCAGCCTTGTAAATGGGAGCTGCGGCTGCAGCACCGCTCTTTATAAAGGTAGCTTCAGCTTTGATGAATAAGGCTTCGCTATAGGTGGCCAGGAAGAGAGGAGCCTTCGTACCATCCGTATTGTTCTCGTCGGTTGGCTGATACCCTCCGTAAAAAGTATTGATCGAGGAAAAAACATCAGGATCGGGAGAAAGAGCAGGGTCTGCTCCGGATGCCCGTCCATTATACGTACCATTTTTCCCTTTGGCGGCAATGACCGGTAATCTCGGATCATTACGGAAGATCAAAGAATCCATAAAAGATTTAGCCATAACGACCCCGCCTGCGCCGGGTAATGTATTTTCATACCAGGGATTTTCCGCCTGGGCACTTCCGGGGTAAGAAATGGCTGCATTATCAGCATTCGAACCAAAGCCATTAGCCAGATCAGCCAGGGCCTCGTCAGCCTGTGCGGCAGCTGTATGACCGGGAGCCTTGGTTAAACGCAGCGCATATCTTGCCTTTAAGGTATAGATGAATTTTTTCCATTGGTCCATTACCCCTCCGTAAATAAAATCATCGGTCGAGGGTGCGATCGCGCTTGCAGGCTGACTGATATAATATAAGGCGCTATCCAACATGGATTGAATGCCTTTATAAATATCTTCCTGGCTGTCATACTTTGGTTTTGGGACGGCCGTTGGTTGTAAGGCCTGTGAGAAGGGTACGCTTCCCCAAAGATCCGTGGTAATGGCCATATTATAGGCGAATAAAGCCTTGCCGATGACAACATATTCATGATGCCCCTGGCTTTCCGCTTCCTTGATCATAACATCCAGGTTCTCGAATATATTCGGGTAAAGATAAAAACTCCAGGTGTTATCCGGGTCGATAGCCTGTATCAGATAGGTTTCCACATTGGGCGCCTGCTGATTCTGTGATAGTTGTTGCATCCAATATGCGGTGGTCGTTCCCGCAAACCCTCCAACTACCAGTGTACCCGTGGTTAATTCAACGGGGCCCAATACTAATGACTCGCTGACGGTCAACGGATGATTAGGATCTTTATTGACATCCAGGAATTTTTTACAACCGGTACCTGCGATCAGGAAACCGGCCAATAACAGAGAGAATATATTTATTCTTTTCATTTTACTTTTTTTTGGTATTACGTAAAACAATGCTTTTAAAAAGATGCTTTTAAGCCTACGATAATATTATGATTGGAAGGAATGGTAAAATTACCAAACCCCTGGCCGTTGCCGCTTCCGTTCAGACTGACCTCAGGATCGGATCCTGTATACTTTTTATGCAGGATAAAATTGGTGGCCGTTACTGTAAGAGCCAATCCTTTAAAAGCAGTTTTTTTCAGTAAGGTGGGCGCGAAATTGTAGCCCAGGGATGCCTGACGTAATTTCAGGTAAGATCCATCCTCTACAGAGGTCTCATCTGCCAGGGAATAAATATTCTGATAATAGTTCTGGTTCAGGGCGACTGCTGTAGTATTTACTTTTCCGGTGCTTTCGACGATACCATCGAATACATGCATCTGCCCGCGGTTCTCAGTTACTTTAGGTGTTCCATAGGCGAACAGGTAATGATTATCCAGGTTCAGGATATCTCCTCCATGTTTGTAATCCAGGGTGAACCCAAAGCTAAAGGCTTTGTAAGTAAAAATACTGGTCAAACCACCTATCCATTTGGGGGTAACATTTCCAATAGGTAAATTACCTGTATTCTGCTGCGGATAAAATTTATCACTTAATAAAAGGCGTCCAAGACTGTCTCGAAGGAAGGTAGTTCCATAGATCACACCATAAGGTTTGTTCGCAAAAGCAAAAATACCCGGATGGGTAAACCCTGCAAACTGGATTTCCGTAATTCCGGGAGCCAGTCGGGTCACCATATTTTTTACCTTGCTCCAGTTCACCGTAATTTCCCAATTAATGTCCCTGGTCTTTATTGGCGTAACACCCAAAACGACTTCAACGCCACGGTTATACATATCTCCGGCGTTGAGATTGGCGGTTGAAAACCCGGTCCCTGGCGCAAAGGGGGTTCCCGGCGTTAACAGATCAAAACTTTTCTTGTCATAATAGGTAACATCCAGGGATGCCCTGTTCTTGAACCATTTGGTTTCGATCCCGGTTTCAAATTCTTTTACCGTCTCATTTTTAAGCGGGAAGCCATATTGGGTGGTCAACAGGAATCCATTTTGCCCGGCTACGGGGAAATTGATATTTCCGATGGAATAAGTGCCGGAACTTTGATAATATGGATTACTCAGCGAGTAAGGAGCAACATTGTCATTACCTACAATGGAATAGGAAACCCTTAATTTACCAAAATTCAGGACCGGATTAGCTGCCATACCCATGGCCTCCGTAAAGATAAAACCTCCGCTCACCGAACCATAGGGATAGAATTGTTTGTCCTGTGATAACACCGAACTTCCGTCATAGCGGCCTGTCAGACTAAGCGTGATCATCTTCATGTATTCCGCAGTTGCCTGTGCATAGAATCCAATTTTCCGGGTATTATAAATGTTATAGGAGGAGGAAACATTGCTGGTATTGCTGATGTTATAAAATCCGGGAATTGACAATCCGACCCCTTGTACAAAGTTCGTATTGTTATAATTGCTGAAAATGTTATTTCCCACAAGCACATCTATGAATAATTTGTCGCTGAGATCCTTTTTGGCTTCAACGATCAGGTCATTATTGAATTGCTGGTATTGGTTGGTGCGGGCCCAGACCCTTCCGTTCGGATAACTGGAAACAACCCCTGAATTTTCATAATAACTGGTATTATTTACAAACATATCCCCCCCCAGCCTTTCGGTTACACTTAACCAGCTTAGGGGATTATAAGTCAGGTTGATCACCGGAATGATACGGTCGACCTTATCATTGATCCCGGTATTGTTCACCAGCCAATAGGGATTGTTCCTAGCTGCCCGGTAAAGCTGCTGGGTTCCATCCGGATTAAGGTAAGGAAGAGGGTTCCAGGAAATAGGAGCTGCATAAATGGTCCATAAGGGGCTTTCCAGTCCATTTCCTTCCTGCAAACGGTGATTATCCGAATGGATATAGTTGAACTGTGTGGACAGGGTTAAATTGTTCAGCAGTTTGGTCGTGTATTTGGCAAATAACGCGTGTCTTTTGTAATTGGTGCTGGGCTCAGTACCATCGGTCTTGACATAGGAATAAGACACCAGGTAATTAGACCTGTCGGTAAACCCGCTAACCGATATATTGTTATCGGTAGTATGCCCGGTCTTGAAGAAGTCCTTTACGTTATCTCTTTTTTTAACGGGAATCCCTCCGACTTTAAGGGTATCGATCAATGGACCCCATGAACCGGACCCTTTACCTCCATTATTACCATCGATGTATGCTCCGGCCGAACCTTGCGCATATTTGCTCTGAAATTCGGGGAAATTCGGCTTTTCAATGGAATAACTCGTACTGGCCGAAAAGTTCGGTTTGCCGGATTTGCCATAACCTCCGTTTTTGGTGGTGATCATGACTACTCCACGGGCGGCACTGGAACCATATAAGGCTGTTGCCGCTGCGCCTTTCAACACCGTGATGCTTTCGATGATATTCGGATCGATATCGCTCGCTCTGTTGGTGGCGCCACCGGCAAACAAGGAATTGTCGGGGCTCATTTCCTCTACATCCAACATAGGGATACCATCGATTACGAAAAGGGCGCGATTCTCACCCACCAGGGAACTGGTTCCCCGGATAGTGATCCTGGCAGAACTTCCGGGCATACCGCTGGAATTGGTGATCTGGACACCGGCAACTTTACCGGCTAAGGCATTTACCAGGTTATCCTGCTTGGCATCTACGAGGGCCGAACCTTTTACCTCCTGGGTGGCATAGGTAATCTGACGTTTGTCCTTTCTAATGCCCAAAGCGGTTACGACCACTTCCGTCAGGGCCGTATTCTGACGGGAAATCTGGATATTAAGAACGGCCTCGGTTCCTACCGGAAACTCTTTGGCCACAAAACCGGTCCCTGAGATCACCAGGACCTGGGCAGTGGCGGCATTGATCTTAAAATTACCATCTGCATCCGCGCTGACAGCCTGTCTGGCCCCTTTCACACGTACGGTGGCAAACGGAACAGGTTGTCCCTGCTGATCTGTAATTCTACCCGTAATTGATTTTGTTTGGGAAAATGCAAATAAAGTACATAGTACCAGCCCCATTAGGAGCGTTAAAAATTTTCTCATGTGTGACAGTGAATTTATGTGTAGAATCAAAAATAACGATTTTAACATATTTCAAAAAGAAAAGTTAAAATCTGAAAACTTAACAAAAAGACAGGTCCAGGGCCAAAATTGCTGCACGATTGGCCTTTAAAAGCATTTTTTCCTGCAGTAACGAATTTTTGAAATCCTGATTTTGGTCTTTCAATCGTCTCTGAATACTACCTTTGCGCCATGCAATTATTAGACGGACAGCTCGTATCCAGGACGATCAAGGAAGGATTAACCCTGAAAGTGGCTCAATTGGTGGCAGAAGGCAAAAAAACACCTCATTTGGCAGCCGTTCTGGTAGGAAATAACGGAGCCAGTGAAACTTATGTAGGTGCTAAAGTAAAAGCATGCGCGGAAATAGGGTATAAATCAACCCTTGTCCGGCTCGAAGAAAGTATAAGTGAAAACAAGCTCCTGGAGGCCATCGAAGACCTTAACAATGATCCGGACATAGATGGAATCCTGGTCCAAATGCCTTTGCCCAAACATATTTCGGAAGAAAAAGTGATCAATGCCGTCCATCCGACCAAAGATGTAGATGGTTTCCATCCCATCAATGCAGGAAAAATGGTTCAGGGACTGCCGGGTTTTGTTTCCGCTACCCCGCATGGTATCATGCTGATGCTGGAACATTATAAAATTAACACCAAAGGTTTAAACGCCGTGGTCCTGGGACGCAGCAATATTGTGGGAAGACCGATCAGCATATTACTCAACGGCAATACGAATCCCGGCAATTGTACGGTAACCGTCTGCCACTCGCAAACCCGTAACCTCAAGGAACTTTGCCTGCAGGCCGATATTATTGTAGCTGCATTAGGCAAGCCGGAGTTTGTTACCGCCGATATGGTAAAAGATGGGGCCATTATCATTGATGTAGGAATCACCAGGGTCCCCGATTCCACTAAAAAAAGCGGTTTTGCCTTAAAAGGAGATGTTCATTTTGCAGGAGTTGCTCCAAAAAGCAGTTACATCACCCCCGTTCCCGGTGGCGTAGGCCCTATGACCATTGCAGCGCTCTTGAAAAATACCTTTATGGCCTGTGAGGAAAGGAACGAAACGGCCTGATGGATCTTTCCTGTAGAATGTTAACCGAAAGATGCTTTTTTATAAATTATTGAATTTAATACATGGAAACCGCCTCAACAGATCGACAAGCTGGGAGCTTACCTGTCATGGAAGCGTTTTATACGATCCAGGGGGAAGGCTTTCACCAGGGAAAAGCGGCTTATTTCATCCGTCTTGGCGGTTGTGATGTGGGCTGCGTCTGGTGTGACGTAAAAGAAAGCTGGGACGCGGCCAAACATCCGAAATTACAGGTAGAAGATATCGTGGCCGCAGCCAGTGCGTTCCCGGGACGGCTTGCCGTAGTTACGGGAGGGGAACCGCTGATGCATGATTGTACGGCGCTGACCCATCAACTATACCAGGCAGGCTTTACCACCAATATTGAAACTTCGGGAGCCTGGCCCCTGAGCGGTGAATGGGACTGGATCTGTCTCTCACCAAAAAAATTCAAGGCTCCTTTACCGGAGATCCTTCCCCTGGCCAATGAGCTGAAAGTTGTAATTTTCAACAAATCGGATCTCCAGTGGGCCGAGCAATGGGCCGCCCTCGTTGCTCCAACCTGCAAACTTTTCCTCCAACCGGAATGGAGCAAGTCGGATACCTCAACAGCCCTTATCATCGACTATATCAAAAACAACCCTAAGTGGGAATTTTCCCTTCAGTTGCACAAGTATATCCATGTGCCCTAATAAATTGTTATAACCTTCGTTTTAGAATAGTGATTAGCATTTGTTTCAGCATTTGATTTGTAATTTCCTTCTATGAAAAACCGATTCACGATCCTGTTCTGCGTAGTTCTGGCGGTTATCCTTTTATTAATGACCCGGACAGCCTACGCCCAATATGATCCTGAAAAAGTGAATAAAAAGGCGGCACAGTTCCATTCGAAGGCCCTGGAACTGGCTCAGAATGATGATTTTAAGGGGGGTATCGAAGCTTTAAAACAGGCCATCCGGATCGATCCTGCATTCGAAGACGCATACCTCTCACTTGGCGGAATGTACCAGCTCCGGAAAAACTACCCGGAGGCCCTCGTTAATTTTGAAAAAGCAAAAGCCATCGACAGCTTGTATTTTCTGGATTTTAACCTTCCTTATTCTATTATACTCGCAGGATTGGGCGAATTCGAAAAGGCTCTGCAGGCCATTAATGTGTTTCTCACCGACTCCCGTCTGAATGAGACCAGCCGTAAATCGGGCGAGTACAGAAAGGCATGTTACCGTTTTGCCCTGGATTACGCACAAACCCACAAGGCCACGGATTATAAATTCGAGCCGCAAAACATGGGCGATAGCATTAACAGCGAAGTTTCCGAATATTACCCAACCGTTACTATTGATGGCAATAACCTGATTTATACGCGCAGGGTCAAACATATCAATGAAGACTTCTATGAATCCGACCGCGTAAACGGCCATTGGAGCCGTTCTTTCAGTCTTCCCGGGAATATCAATACCAATGAGAATGAAGGAGCACAGAATATTTCCCAGGATGGCCAATGGCTTATTTTTACCGGATGTAATTTTCCCGACGGATTTGGTAGCTGCGATCTATATATATCCTATCTGACGCCCGATGGCTGGAGCACGCCCGAAAACCTGGGAGATAGTATCAACACCGAATTCTGGGAATCGGCTCCGTCCTTATCCCCCGACAAAAGAGATCTTTATTTTGTCAGCAACCGTCCGGGAGGATACGGAGGTAATGATATTTATGTTAGTCACCGCAAATTGAATGGGCGGTGGACTGAACCGGAGAACCTCGGTCCGGTGATCAATACATCGGGCAATGATGCTACACCCTTTATACATGCCGATAATCAGAGTCTATATTTCACTTCCGATGGTCACCCCGGTTACGGAATGGAGGACTTGTTCGTAACCAGGAAGGGATTAAAGGGAGTTTGGAGCAAGCCTGAAAACCTGGGATACCCGATCAATACCATCGAAAGCGAAGGCAGCCTGGTCATTGCGGCTGATGGCCGAACGGCCTACTATGCCAGTGACCGGGCAGATAGCCGCGGTGGATTGGATCTTTATTCTTTTGAATTGCGTAAAGATATTCGTCCCGCACAGACCCTTTGGGTAAAAGGAAAAGTATTCGACAGATCCAATAAAAAAGGCCTTCCGTCCAGTGTCGAACTGACCGATCTTTCTACTAAGGAAACGATCAGTAAATTACAAACGGATGAGACGGGCAATTACCTGATCACCCTTCCAAAAGGAAAAGACTATGCCTTCAATGTAAACCGGAAAGGATACCTGTTCTTTTCCGAAAATTTTCCCCTCAGCGGTCAACAGAACGATACCACTTATACGATCGACATTCCCCTTCAACCTATTGAAGCCAACGCAACCGTCGTGCTGAAGAATATTTTTTACGACCTCAATAAATTTGAATTAAAGTCCGAGTCGCAGGTGGAATTAAATGAGGTGGTTCAGTTGATGAAGGACAATCCGACCCTTAAAATCCAGATCAACGGTCATACGGACAATACAGGAAAATCCGCAGACAATATCAGTTTGTCGGAGAACAGGGCCAAAGCGGTAACAGCTTATCTTATCTCCAAAGGAATAGCTTCTGCCCGTTTGTCTTACAAGGGCTGGGGGGATACGCAGCCCATTAAAGAAAATGCCAGTCCGGAGGGCCGGGCCCAAAACCGCCGTACCGAAATGAAGGTAGTTAGCCGTTAGTAGCACATTCAAAGTAGCACACCCACCAAAGTTTCCCCCATTCATTTGCAACTGCCTGCAATTGGTTTACATTTATGGCCGTCGTATGGAAAAGGAATTATTATACCGTTTGGCACTAACGCGGGTTCCGGGAATTGGCCCGGTCTTCGCGAAAACATTATTTAATCATTTCGGGGAAGCGGAGGCAATTTTCCGTGAAGCACCGGAAATGATTCAAAAGATAAATGGAGTGGGGCCGGCAAAGGCTAAAGCGATCGCAGCGTTCAGGGATTTCCATAGCCTGGAAAACGAACTGCGTATCTTGGAAAAATATAAGATGCGTTGTTTGTTTTTCACGGATAAAGAGTACCCCCGGAGATTATTACCGATAAAAGAAGCTCCCGCTATATTATTCTTCAGAGGGGATGCCGATTTGAATACCCAAAAGATCATCTCGGTCGTGGGCACCCGTAGTCCCACCGAATATGGCAAACAGGCAATAACATCCCTTTTAAAAGAACTGCAGATCCCCGGTTTGCTGATAGTCAGCGGTCTGGCTTTTGGAATTGACGCGGCCTCGCACCAGGCCGCCCTCGACAGCCATATTCCTACTGTAGCAGTTTTAGGACATGGCTTTAATCAGATCTACCCTGCGGAACATACGGGTCTGGCAAAAAAAATGATCAAAGAAGGTGGCGGATTGTTGACCCAATTCGGGTTTCATACGAATGCCGAACAAGTACATTTCCCTCAACGCAACAAAATCGTGGCCGGTATCTGTGATGTGCTTATCGTTGTGGAAACAAATGTGCGTGGCGGAAGTATGCTTACGGTTCAAAATGCAATTGACTATAAAAAACGAATATTCGCCTTCCCCGGAAGGGTTACCGATCCCCGGAGTTCCGGCTGTAATGACCTCATCGGTAAGGGCAATGCAAGAATGTTTATCAACGCTCCAAAATTCCTGGAAGAAATGAACTGGACAGAGGGGACCAATATCCTTTCCGAAAAAACAGATTCCTTCCGAAATCATGCAGAGCCCTTGCGGTATCATACAGAGCCTACGGCGGATCAAATTGCGGCTTTGTCAAATGAAGAAAATCTAATTTATCGGCTGCTTCAGCAAAAAGGCAGTATGTCGATCGATAATCTCCTGGTACAGGGAAACTTGAGCAATGGCGCAACAGCCTTGGCCTTGCTTACCCTTGAATTGAAGGAACTGATCAGGTCGCTACCGGGAAAAATGTATAGTCTGAAACATAAATCTCAGGAACTTATATGAATTTCCCATGAAGCTAAATGAATTTCTCAGGGAGTTATACTGAATTTAAATAAGGCAGGTTTGGCAAATTTATAACAACTTCTTTTTCAACGACTTGAAAAAAACTCAACCTTTCTTTTTCAGCCCCCCAAAAAAACATATACCTACCCCCCACCCCCTCTGCCCCTTTTCCTATTCCTTCCTAATCTCAGTCCGATACCCGCCACCAGCCCATCCTTCCACTGATTCAACAAAAATTTGGACCGAATAAACCCTCTGCCCTACCTTTGCACATGGCAAGAATAATTTCCCCCGTCAGTAAAGCAAAATCCCCCGCAAAATTCTTTGGAGAAGGACTCACATTCGATGATGTGCTGCTTTTACCTGCGTTTTCCCAGGTATTGCCCCGTGAAGTGGATATACGAAGCAAACTCACCAAAGAGATCACGTTGAATATTCCCATGCTGTCCTCGGCCATGGATACGGTAACGGAAGCCACCCTGGCCATGGCACTTGCCAGGGAAGGAGGCATCGGTATCCTGCATAAGAATATGACCATCGAACAACAGGTGGAACAGGTGCGTAAGGTTAAACGCAGCGAAAGCGGTCTGATCATCGACCCTATAACCCTTCATGAAGAAGCAACTATCGGAGATGCGCTCAGGCTGATGAAGGAAAATAAGATCGGCGGTATTCCCATAATCGATAATAATAAGGTGCTGGTCGGTATCCTGACCAACAGGGATCTTCGTTTTGAAGACAACAAACGCCGCAAAGTAAGCGAAGTAATGACCAGGGAGAACCTGATCACGGCTCCCGAAGGAACGGATCTGAAAAAGGCGGAAAAGATCCTGCAAAAGTATAAGATTGAAAAATTGCCGGTTGTAAACAAACAAGGCCGGCTGATCGGTCTGATCACCTACCGCGATATTTTACAATTGACCAGCTACCCGAATGCGGTAAAAGATACTTATGGACGGCTGTTGGTTGGTGCGGCTTTGGGAATTACCAAAGACCTTCTGGACAGGGCAGGAGCCCTGCAGCAGATCGGGGTGGACATCGTAACGTTGGACAGTGCTCACGGACATCATATAGGTGTGATAAATGCCTTAAAAACATTGAAAAAAACCTTTAAAAATCTGCAGGTCATCGCAGGGAATATCGGTACGGCAGCCGGCGCCAAAGCGCTGGCCGATGCAGGAGCCGATGCAGTAAAAGTCGGGATCGGTCCCGGATCGATCTGTACCACCCGCATTGTTGCAGGCGCCGGAGTTCCGCAAATCACCGCGATCATGGAAGCCGCTTCAGTATTAAATGCAAGAAATATCCCACTGATCGCAGATGGTGGTATCCGATATACCGGCGATATGGTCAAAGCCCTGTCTGCAGGCGCCAATGTGGTCATGATGGGCAGCGTGTTTGCGGGAGTACAGGAAAGCCCGGGTGAAACCATCATTTACGAAGGCCGCAAATTCAAACAATATCGCGGAATGGGCTCTATAGGTGCCATGTCCCAGGCCCAGGGCAGCAGCGACCGTTATTTCCAGGACGTGGAAGACGATATCCGCAAACTTGTTCCGGAAGGGATCGAAGGAAGAGTCGCCTTCAAAGGAAACCTCAACGAGGTAGTACAGCAATACGTAGGTGGTCTTCGGGCAGGTATGGGTTACTGTGGGGCAAAAGACATCCGCGCCCTTCAGCAACAATCCCAGTTTATAAAGATAACCAATGCCGGCATGAAAGAAAGCCATGCGCATGACATCGAAATCACCAAAGAAGCACCGAATTATAGCCGCCGCTAATTACCCGATTTCACATAGATTTATTGACTATCCGGCAGGGAGGATGACTATTAAATTTTATTTTTACCCAAATATTTAAGATTTGAAAAAATATCATCCCCTGTTGTTGTCCCTGCTGTCCGGGGTGTTGTTATTTGCTGCCTGGCCCGTTTCGCCCTTAACTTTTTTGATTTCTATCGCCTTCGTTCCCCTGTTGCAGCTTGAGCGGCAGACTACCCGACGGGCAGTGTTTTTCAGATGGATCTATCTTTCCATGCTGGTCTGGAATGTCGCCACGACCTGGTGGGTATGTATTTCCACCGTCCCGGGTGGAATAGCGGCCATCCTGGCGAATTCCTTACTGATGTGTATTCCCTGGCTCGGCTTCTATAACGTAAAAAAGAGAATGGGTGAAAAAGCCGGTTATGCGGCCCTTATCCTTTTCTGGCTGACCTTTGAATATATCCATCTCAATTGGGAATTAAGCTGGCCCTGGCTCACCCTGGGAAATGTTTTCGCGACCCATCCCGCCTGGGTGCAGTGGTATGCTTTTACAGGAACCAGTGGCGGTACACTCTGGATATGGATGGTGAACCTCGCGGTTTTCCTTTTGTTACGAAAGAGGCAACAGGAAAGGGAATCGTCCGGCCCCTTTTTCAGTCTTCCTGTCCGGACGCTGGCGGCGATGCTGATCATCCCCTTTTTATTATCCTATTTGCTGTTATACAATAAAAAAGAAGTGGTAGCTTCTTCTCTTCATCAAGCCAATTCCTCCATTCGGCAACCGGCCAAAAATATCGTCATTGTCCAGCCAAATATCGATCCTTATAATGAAAAGTTTGTGGCAGGCGGGCAGGAAGCTCAATTACAAAAACTGATCCGGCTGAGCGAATCGCAAATAGACAGTAATACGGCCTTGGTGGTTTGGCCGGAAACGGCTGTTCCCGTTTCCATCAACGAGGATGAGGTGAAAAGTAATTTTTTCATTGCCCCGGCCTGGTTTTTCCTGAAAAAACACCCCGGTCTTAATCTGCTGACCGGCATAGAAGGATATCGTTTTTATAACGGTCGGAATAAAACCACAACTTCTTTTAAGGTCCCGCCCAACGAAAACGATCCGCACAAGGACACTTCGGCTCTGTATGCTGATACTTATAATAGCGCAGCCCTGATGGACAGCGCTAATATTCAGATCTATCATAAATCCAAACTGGTTCCGGGTGTAGAAACCCTTCCCTCCTTTCTGACCTTTATGACGCCGTTGTTTGAGAAATTCGGAGGCACCGCCAGCGGATATACCAAACAATCGGAAAGGACGGTACTGAATACCTACAATAATTCCTACCGGGTCGCCCCAGCCGTCTGTTACGAAAGTATCTATGGAGAATTTATGTCGAAATATATTCTCAACGGCGCCGACCTTATTGCTGTCATTACCAATGATGGCTGGTGGGGCAATACGCCAGGTTACCGGCAACATAAAAACTATGCCCGGCTGAGGGCCATCGAAACGGATCGTTGGGTAGTAAGAAGCGCCAATACCGGTATCTCCTGCGTCATCGATCCAACCGGCAATGTGATCGATCCGCGTCCCTGGGATCAGGTAGCGGTTATTAAACAGGAAGTTCCGGCGAACAAATCCCTTACTTTTTATGTCCGGTTTGGAGATCTTATTTCCAAGGCCGCCATAATCCTGACGGTTCTGCTCATCGGGTGGAATCTGGTCTTGATCATCAGGATTAAGGGCATTAATAAGGCCAATAAAAATAAGGGCAATAAAAACAAGGGTAATAACGGCAAAGGCAATAAAAAAAATGAATAAGACTCTTCAGTATGGTTCTCCCTTATCAACCTCAACACTTTTCTATCGTGTGGAAGGACAGGGATTTCCCGTATTGCTGGTTCATGGCTTTGCGGAAGATAACCGGATCTGGGACAACCAGGTGGATTACCTGAAAGATCGTTACCGCCTTTTCATACCTGATCTACCTGGCTGCGGACGATCCTCTCCCATACAGGTGAAAAATTCACAGACAGGGGCTGAAACCTCCATGGAAGAATTGGCGGATCTAATAAAGGCCATTCTTGACGCAGAAAATACCGGCCCCTGTATCCTGATCGGGCATAGTATGGGTGGTTATATTGCCCTGGCTTTTGCAGAAAAATACCCCGGTCAGTTAGTGGCATTGGGCTTTTTTCATTCCACTGCCTACGCCGACACGCCGGAAAAAATAACAGCCAGGCGAAAAGGAATTGAATTTATCCGAAAAAATGGCTCTGCTCCATTTATCCGGCAATCCATCCCAAATTTATTTGCAGAGGCTTCCCGCAAACGGCAGGAAGACATCATAACCGCTCTGATCGATCGTTATTCCGGCTTTAACCCCGACTCCCTGGTTGCCTATTATGAAGCCATGATCTACAGACCGGACCGCACCACTGTATTAAGAGAATTCCCCGGCCCTGTTCTGTTCATCATCGGTGAAGGAGATAATTCCGTTCCGCTGGATCATAGTCTCCGGCAAAGTCATATGCCCGGACTGGCATTTATTCATATTCTCACCCATGCCGGACATATGGGCATGCTGGAAGAGAGCACAGCCAGCAATCTTTTTTTAGACGATTTTTTACAACCGACCTTAAAAGGCCAATAATATTTAGGGTATCAATGAAATTTATGGTGCCAGTGATATCCGGATCTGCAACCCTCCGCGGGTAGTCACGATCGGAGGCGTAGTGGATATTTTTGGATTCGTTCTCCGTTGATCAAAATAGAGCTTCAGGTTGATCCGGTTATTCAATACGTAATCGATAGACGGTGAAATAGTCACTACTTTCTGCCCGGCCGTTGGCAGGGAAGCATTCTGATCCAGGTAACTGCTGGAGGTAGCATCATCCCGGATGCTGAAATCCAGCCTGAGAGTAAGATCGTTTTGCAGCTTTTTGGACGATTCGCTCTGCCCGGGCATTTTAACCTTAAAGGGAAGTTTCACCCCGCGTTTGCGGAATCCGGCCCCGATGGTGATCTCCGTCGAACGTGTTTCGCTTAATTGAAAATCGATCAGGCTCAGACTCAGTTGACGGGACTTGCTAAAACCGATCTTAGCCTGCATCTGATTGACGAACTGCATATCCACATCGATAAGGGGGGAGAACTGTTCGGAAATAGTAATATTAGGGACCTGGAAAAAAGGAACATAATTACCGCTCAGAGTATCGATAAAACCTGGTTGACTATACCCCAAAGGATCCGCATAATTAAATTGGGAGACGAAACTGTTCATGCTTAACGTGCTCGTATAAGCGTTGGTGATATTAAAGTTGGTAAAGATCTTATCAAAACCCGGCAGATGACTTAATCCATTATAGGTAATATGCCAGTTTGGTTTTGGCAGGTATCCCGAGAAGGGATTGGAAGTCACTCCTCCGCCGCTTTCATTGATCAGGGCAATAGTAGAGGGGCTCTTGCCGGTATAGGCAGCGATAAAGGCTGGGATCAGAACGTCCTGGGCATATTTGCCATACCCTTTTGAAAACCCATCTGTTCCCGCCACTCCGCCCGTATAAGGATTGATATTACCCAGACGGGAGGATATGACCGACCGGTAATTTTCAAACTTCTGGAAGGTGGTGGAGAGTTCGTTCGGTTTGGATTTTTCGAATAAGGTTTGGAACGAAAGAAAACTGATACTGAAGGTACCGGCCATGTAGGGGTTCAGCCTTGCCAGACCCGAACCACCGGCAGTGTCCTTATATAACTCCGAATAATTCTTACCGAAGGTCTTATCGAAACTGATCGTAATATGCAGATCGCGGACCGGTTCCAGGGTCGCCGTTGCCGTGATCTTCTGTGCATAACTGATCGTATTCTGGTTGTTAAAAGTAGTGTCCATGCTCAGCAGTCCCCTTTTCCCAAGTCTGTTCACGAAGTTCGTATCGGGACGGCCTCCAAAAACGTAACCCCATCCTGGCTGCATAGAACGGAAATTCATACCCAATACCCGCGTACTGTCCAAAAATCCATAGATCGAAGAAGAAGAATTATCCGAATAGTTGAAGGTGATATGTTTTAAAGAGGTCAGGATCTTGGCTAAAGCCTTGGGAACTCCGGTCAACCCGGCCGAAGGCGGTTGCAGGCTTTTTTTGCCGCGGGCAGTATCCTGTCCGTTTCTTCCGTTGGGATTGGGTCTGGCAGGTGCCTGATCCAGCCCTCTCAACAACTTCCATTTGCTGTACAACCGGGTAAAATCCAGCTCGGCCAGCAAAGAACGCTGCTGGGTATTTTGTAAGGAATTACCCAGGGTCTTTGCCAGTTGGGAAGCCCCGGTCCAGGTATACGAAGAAGAATAACCCGCACGGATCGTCGTCCAGTCAATCAGGGGAAATTTACTGGTAGGCAGCGTATAACTTACATTGGCCGTCTGCGTATACAGGATAGTCCGGCCGCCTTTCCAAAAATTGTCCCACATTCTGTGGCGGGCCGACTTATCCAAACGACCACTGTCTTCATCCACCCAGGCTCTGTTGGTTGCGGAAAAATCAACGGCAAGAGATCGTGTCAGGTCCCAGCGTAACGTATATGACCGGTCGAAAGTAAAGAATTTATTATAGGTCTCAGGCAGCAGGTTTTTAGGGCCACCGATATTCCGGGACCGGAATGCACCGAATTGCCGGTCGATATTAAACTGGAAGCCCAGTACCGTAGGCATGGGATTGATATTAAAATCCTTGATCAGGGCCAGCCAGGGAGATTTGGATTTTATTTTTTTACGGAATGGCTCCCAGAACCTGGCGGTGTGTGTATAATTATAGGCCAGGGTCGCCTTATTGGTGACCAGTTCATCTTCCACTGCCAGAGGGCTGTGATGCTCCGACCGGGTATAGGAATAACTGACATTAAAGTTCTCCACACTCCAGACTTTCAACTGCTTGCCGCTGGTATTATTCTTGTGGACATTCGTAAAGTTCAAGGTCTGCACGGTGGTTTGATCGACCGCCTGTTCCCGGATGGAGTCTTTTTGGGCCGCCTGGGCTCCTTTGATTTTGCTGTTCAGTTTAATATCGAGATCGAAAGGGTCATATTCCGGCGTACTCGTCGTCTTGGTAAGACCTGCATATACCGGTATGGACATGGCCGCTTTTTTTGGCAATAACTTTCCTAATTCCAGGGTAGCCGCTGCATCTATCTGTGAATTATTATCCAGGGAACGTTGGTTCGTACTTTGATCGATCGACCCGAAACCGGCCGTTCGTCTGCTCCCCGATAAATTAAGCGTTCCCAGATCGGCCAGTTTTACATCGACCTTACCTACTGCAGCCCATCCTCCCTTCTGGCTGATATCCGTCAAACGAAGTTCGTTGAACCATACCTCCGTACAAATATTGGGAACCCTTGTATTCTGCACGCCCAGAAAAAGGGCCTCGATCGCCCCGAGATTTGGATTACCCAGGATCGCAAAGGTCCTTCCGTTCGGGTCGGTTTCTTTAAAGTATAAATTACTTACCCCTGAGTTATTCCGGTCGATCTTTAGTTGAATCAGCCTGTCAAGGGAAAGATGGAGGTTATTGGAATCCGGCCAGATATCCGTATCCAGGGTAGCTCCGAATTTTGTCTTTTTCAAGGGTATCCTGATCTCATAATAGTTGCTGACGAAATCACTCCCTAAACGAATGATGGCAGTCAGGTCATCATCCTGCATCACATCCGGCCCCCCTGCCGATTCTGCGTGTATGAACATATCCATTGTTCCGTATCTGCGCAGATCGAGCATCGTTGTTTTATATACTCCTCTGACATCACCCTGCAACAAATTACATATCTGGAGGCTCATCGCCTGCTCGTTAAGCAGGAGATTTACATTATTATTGCTTAGTTCCTGCTGACGATTGACGCCCGGAGGGGTTACATAACGGATAGGGGTCCGCGAACTGTTCTGCTCGATATTAACAGCCGTAACGTTTAAGGTGGTGATGCTGTTGGACGGCAAAAGCGCATATTGACCGGTAGTGTCTACCTTGTAACTAAAACTTCTCCACGAATTCCGGACCAGTTCGAGTTTGGCAAAACGGCATACGACCGAATCGCTGAATCCCGTAAGATACATCCGCATGAACTGAATGGACTTAAAATCCGGAATATTGCCCACTTTCTGGTAGTATTCGGATATCGGTATCCTGAATTGATACCAGGTCTGCCTGGCCCCCCCGCTTGGAGTAAAGCTCGTACTGTCCGTAATAAAATTCTGACCGACCTTAAGGCTATCCGGTACCAGGTTCACCTTGTATTCGAAATATTCTTCCAGCTCATTCATCGTATTATCCCTGTTCAGGTCTTCCTGGTCGGGATATAAGGTATAGGCGGTGATGGTAGTCTGTCCGGCCGTGGCAATGGGCGAATTCCCCTGCGGATTGTTGACATTCTTATAACGACCTAATATCCCGGTTCGGGAGGCATCATATCTGGAATCCCGATAATTGGTAAAATTATCGTTCGAAGGATCGGCCAGGGCGTTCTGATAGATTTGGGAACCAATACCATAGGTTGCAGCAAGCCTTCCCAGGTAGTTTTGGAATTTTCTGTTTTCCGCAGCATCGTCCATACCATCGAGACCGACATCCTGGAAAGGCCTGTCGGAAGCATCGTTACTGAAGGCGGTAGTGACCTGTATCGGATTGGCGGGCACCCTGCCCCATACGGAACTGCTATCGATAGCCGAATTTATGTTGGGGGTATTCAGGCCATTCTCGAATTCTTTTTTTCCATCACGTAACACATCTTCGGATACGCTTCCCAGGTTAAAAAACAATTGCCCACCTGTACTGCTTGGATTGGTCAGAAAAGGATTCTGCATCCAGAACTGGAGCACTTCAATATTGCTGGTTTCGAAATCCGTCTGATCCAGGGCACGCATAATACCCCCCCAACGTTTCTTGGGATTAAGCAGCTTTCCCGTATTATCAACGCTTCCAGCCCTGAAATCAAAGTTATATGGTCCTTTATCGGTAGGATAATAGGCCATATCGAAGGTGATTAGCTGGGCTTGTCCGGTCTGAACTGTTTGTTCCGGGAAAAGTTGCTGGACATTGATGGGAGCGATCCGGGGATCTAACAGGGCATTCTCGTACCGGTCGGGGTTATTGGAATTACTTTTGTCCTGAAGCGTAGGCTCGATATTGTACCAGGCTAATTTTGCCCGGTTATATCCATAATCCAGGGAATCTTTCAGGCTTCCTTCCGGGAACAAGGGAGGGAACTGGCCGTTGTTGCCCTGGGGAGTGGAAGCCAAGGCCCAGCTTGTCAGTGGGAAACGCAGATCGATGGCGCTGGTAGAGCCTTCAAAATCATCTACATAAACGGCCCCGCTGCTCCCTTTACCGATCTGAGGCGGATGCCCTGGCTTTAAAATAGCCGCTTCTCCATAAGCATTGATCATACTCATTTCCTTTGTCGTATAAAAAGGAAGTTTGTTCAGCAGCCTGGTCAGTTCCGGCACCTGGGACCGGTAATTGACATCCACTCCGTACATGGTATTGCGTATGGGGTCTTCGCCATAATTCGTTTTGCTGAAAAAAGGGCGCTCGTTCAACCTTTCCATCGTCGCTCCTATAGACAACGATTCTTTGGCCGTGCTCTTAGCCAGGTAATCCAGCCGCAGCCCCATAAAACTCCGCTGCTGCAAACCGAAATTGGCATTGTTCTCATAGGATACATTTACCGGCACCCCTGAATTCAGGATCGCCTGGTTGATAATCTGAACTGTTCCCAGGTTATAATCTACCACATAATCCACATTCTCTCTGAGCGTCTGGCCGCCGGCAGTAACCAATACCGACCCCTGCGGCACATTATACGCTCCTAATTGAAGACTCGAGGTTGCCTGTCCCTTTGCCACCCCGCTCAGGATATACCTGTCGACATTCGCGTAGGTCTGAGCCACGGCCTTGATCGTATCGTACAACCGGTAATAAATATATTTATCCTTCAGCGTCTGTGATGCGCCTTGAAAAGCAATAGCCTCGAGATCCTTACCAAAAGGCTCCAACAAAGGAAAGATGATCCTTCCCTGCTGTGAAAGGACAGTAAACCCTTCCAGATAATCAAAGACTCCATCTGGCTGAGGGTCATTACGGGTATTTAGCCGGTCAAGATTGAGTACAGTCAACAAGGGGACTTCCGCCTTTGGGCCTTCCGGCAAATATCTTTTCTGCCCTTTGCTCGGTTCATCATATAGTATATTGAACTGGAATCCGGCCTGGGAGATATTGGACAGATAACTTCCACTGGCGGTCTTTAGCCCATACACGTTCTTCATCATCAGGTTCCACAAAGGCAGTTGAGTACGCTGGGAGGTGGCTTTTAATAATTTCAGGTATAAGACCTTTTGAGAACCGGCCCCTGTTCCTGCAGCCGTATCGGGCGGGACATCCTGCGAGAATTCTCCTACCTGGTAAATGCGTCCGTTATAACTATATTGGTAGGCAACCGCCAGCACATCATTGGCCTGAAGAGTTTGGTTTACAGAGATAAATCCTATCTGTTGATTAAAATAATAATCATTGCTGCTCAGTTTGCGGGCGTACACCATTTCAAAATCCTGTACCTGGGTCAGTCCCAGCGAATTCAGTTTATTAGCCGCCTGTGAAGGGATTCGGCTGGAAGGATCATTGATAAGACTTCTGTACTCCGAATTGGCATCATTGAAGGGATATGGCTGGGCGGTATTTGACTTAATACCCGGATTGTAGGGACTGCTTTCCCCCAGATCCATCAACCCCACAATATTCCTTGACCCCGTATCGACGCCGGCCCGGTTGGTCACCCAAACTTCAACCCGCAGGATCTGGACCTGGGAATTGACGACGGGCAATTTGGCCATAGCCTTATTAAAATTATTCCTGAAATATTGCGCCAGGAGAAAGTGGCGGTTTTCTTCATAATCATCCGCCTTGAAAGAGTAGGAGGTAACGGCCGTCCCGCCCTGTGAAGAGACGGATTGTTTCTGGGACCGCTGATTGGCTAAAACCGCTGTGACGGAAAGTTTACCGAACTGTAACTGGGTCTTGATCCCGAACAAGGACTGGGCCCCGCCGATCAGGGTGCTTTTGGTCGTAAAAGATACATTACCGGCCTCGATTTTTTTGATGATCTCGTCCGCCCCCCCGGTATAATCCAGTTTAAGTTGATTCTCAAAGTCAAAATTCGCCAGGGTGTTATAAGAAATGGGGAGTTTCAGTTTATCCCCGATATTCCCGATCACATTCAGATTGGCATTCATATTAAAATCAAAGCCACCTGTCTTCCGGGCGCTTTCAGGCAAGGTCGGGTTCTGGACATTCTGCCCCTGATAACCTGCCATTATATCTACATTCCCCTGGGGTCTGATATCGATCTTCCCATTTCCGAAAATCCTGTTGAACAGGCTGTTACTTACCGCCAGTTTGGGACGGAGTAATTTTTTATTAAGAGCACTAAGGGCATCGGCACGCTTGCGGAAATAGTCTTCTTCCGAGCTTTGGGCCTGCATTTGCATCAACTCCTCGAAAGTAAGATAGGTCGGCTTCCTATAGTACTGATTACCAACCTTTTCAATAATATAATATTGTTTGGTTACCGGATCATACTGTATGGAATCTTTGATATTTACCGGGTCTTTAAGGTCAAAAGGATTTTTGTTACGGTTGGAAAAGGGGTCTCCACGACGGTCATAGATGGGGAAAATCAATGTATCCTTCTTAATGACGGTCGTTTTTTTGGTGGTATCGGAGCCTGGCTGTATGGTTGTATCCCCTTTTTGGGGCTGTGAGGCCTGCTGTGTCTGCGGCGGTGGAACCTGTTGTGGGGTCTGTGGAGTCTGGTAGGCATACGCAGTTATGGGGGCGCAAAACACCCCTGAAGCGGCGGTAATGAATACCGTTACCAGTATAAACGGAAACAAGTAGCGAGTCAAACTTTCCTCAAGAATTAGTTAAGTAGAGATCAAAACCGATAGGCTACAAGATTTTTAAAGCTTTCTTAATAATATCCTCCACCTTCCCGGGTTCAGGTCCCTCGTTGATAATTTTTTTAATGGCTTGTTCTGCGGCGGGTCTGGCTATGCCAAGGGTAATCAGGGCATTTAACGCATCCTGTTCCAAGGTATTGTTTATCAGGGATGAAATATTTGTTTCGCCTTTGGTTTTACCTACTTTATCCCTCAGTTCGAGGATGATCCTTTCCGCGGATTTTTTCCCGATCCCTTTGATAGATTCCAATTGCCGGGCATTACCCTGCAAAATGGCCCGGGTGATCTCTTCCGGCTTCATGGAGGAAAGCATCATCCTGGCTGTAGAAGCCCCCACTCCGGAAACACTCAGCAGGATAATAAACAGCTCTTTTTCTGCCAGGTCGAAAAAACCATACAGGATCTGAGCGTCTTCTCGGACATGAAAATAGGTCAATAAGATGCCCTTTTCCAGATTCTGGATCCTGGAATAGGTATTCAGGCTTATCTGCAACTCGTACCCAACCCCTCCTACATCAACATGCACCAAGGCCGGGCTTTTATAGACAAAATCTCCTCTTAAAAATGCAATCATAACAGTCGTGCTTGGGATTCACTACAAACTACAAACCCGAAACTATGAACTTTTTTCCCCACCTTTGCAAAAATATTTTCAAACCCGATTGGAATTTATGATAAGCCAGAAAATGACTGCTGCAATAACCGCGATTGGTGGATATGTACCCGAAGACCGACTGACAAATGCCGACCTCGAGAAACTGGTAGACACGAATGACGAATGGATCCGCAGCCGTACGGGAATAGAAGAAAGAAGGATACTGAAGGGAGACGGCAAGGCTACCTCCGACCTTTGTGTACCTGTTGTACAGGAAATCTGTAAGAAAAGAGGTATCAGTCCGGAAGAAATCGATTGTCTGATCGTTGCTACCGTAACGGCCGATATGTTATTCCCCGCCACTGCCAATATCGTTTGTGATAAGGTAGGCGCAAAAAATGCATGGGGATTCGATATGAGCGCTGCCTGTTCGGGTTTTTTATATGCCCTTACCACCGGTGCCATGTATATCGAAAGCGGCCGGTTCAAAAAGGTAGTGGTGATCGGCGCCGATAAGATGAGCAGCATCGTAGATTACAGTGACCGGGCTACCTGCATTATTTTCGGCGATGGCGGCGGCGGTGTTCTTTTAGAACCAAACTACGAAGGATTCGGTGTATTGGACAGCATTCTGAAAAGTGATGGCAGCGGACGGGTTCATCTCCATATGAAAGCCGGAGGGTCGCTACGTCCGGCATCTAATGAGACCGTTGCGGCCAAAGAACATTTTATCTACCAGGAAGGCCAGGCCGTATTTAAGTTCGCCGTTAAAGGGATGGCTGATGTCAGTGCAGAATTACTGGAACGTAATCATCTTACAGCAGATGACCTCAATTGGCTGGTTCCCCATCAGGCCAACAAACGTATTATCGACGCTACCTCTTCCCGAATAGGTCTTTCTGAAGACAAGGTTATGGTGAATATACATCGATATGGAAATACCACTGCCGGTACCATCCCCTTATGTCTCTGGGATTGGGAGGACAAATTGAAAAAAGGAGACAACCTGGTATTGGCTGCCTTTGGTGGTGGTTTTACCTGGGGCGCGACGCTGGTGAAATGGGGGTATTAAAACAAACTATTTATGACTGACAAACTTCCCGGCCTTCCCCTTAAGGGCTTCGGTTCTTTGGCCATCCATGGCGGGCACTCGCAGGATCCACTCTACGCACATCTGACCCCGATCTATGCCAGCAGTACTTTTGTATATGATGATGCCGAGCAAGGCATGCGGCGTTTTTCAGGAGAAGAACCAGGTTATATTTATACCAGATGGGGCAACCCCACCTTTACGGAAGCAGAAGATAAGATAGCAGCCATGGAAGCTTTTGGCCTGACGGATAAGGATGGCCAGCCTTTACTCCTTAAGGCGTTGCTCCATTCATCCGGTATGGCGGCTATCAGTACCTTGCTGTTGATGAACCTGAAAGCGGGCGATAAGGTACTTTCCCATTATTCTCTTTACGGCGGCACACAGGAGATCCTTCAGAATTTACTGCCGGCCTTAGGTATTTCTTCCGTCATCACCGATCTGCGTGATCCGATAGTAGCTGAGGCGGCGATCAAAGCAGATCCTTCTATCCGGATGTTATACCTGGAAACTCCCGCTAATCCTACTATTCAATGTGTAGACATTGAAGAACTGGGTAAAATAGCCAGGAAATACGGTCTGATCGTTGCCTGCGACAATACTTTCGCTACCCCGTATCTGCAACAGCCTTTTCGTTATGAAGTGGATTTTGTCATTCACTCCACCACGAAATTCCTGAACGGACATGGGACTGCGATTGGCGGAGTTTTATTGGGCCGTGACCTGGAATTCATGAAAACCAAGGCCTATGTTACATATAAGACGCTGGGCGGGAATAGCAATCCTTTCGATGCCTTTCTTTTGGTCAATGGGATGAAAACCCTGGAGTTAAGAATGGAAAGGCATTGCCGGAATGCCATGGAGGTCGCCGGTTTCCTGGACAAACACCCTTCGGTAGCCAGGGTTAATTACAATGGCCTGCCCTCCCACCCTGATTATGCTGTTGCCAGAAAACAAATGCGGCATCCCGGAGCGATGATGAGTTTTGAATTAAAGGGAGGTCTCGGGGCTGGGATCAGCTGTATGAACAGATTACGCATGTGTACCCGCACTGTTTCATTAGGAACCTGTGATACCCTGCTTTGTCACCCGGCTTCCATGACGCATAAGAGCGTACCCAGAGAACTGAGAGAAAGATATGGGATTACCGATGGCCTGATCCGTATGAGCGTGGGCATGGAAAATATAGAAGATATTCTGGCTGACCTGGACCAGGCCTTGCTAACTACCGACTAAACAATTATGGAAAATATATTCATCCGCCAAGCCGTAAAAGATGATTGTCCCAGATTATTGGAGCTGATCCGGGAATTAGCCGATTATGAAAAAGCGCCACAGGAAGTAACGGTCACCCTGGAGCATTTCACAGATAGCGGTTTCGGGCCGACTCCTGTCTGGTGGGCATTTGTAGCCGATGTTGACGGCAAGGTGGAGGGGTTCGCTTTGTATTATATCCGGTATAGTACCTGGAAAGGGCAACGCATATATCTGGAAGATCTGCTGGTCACTGATAAAATGCGCGGAAAAGGATTAGGTAAATTATTATTTGATCGTTTGCTGGAGGAGGTAAACGAAAAAAACTTCCAGGGAATGACCTGGCAGGTATTGGACTGGAACGAGCCGGCCATTAATTTTTACAAAAAGTATCCAACAAAGTTCGATCCGGAATGGATCAATTGCTCGGTGGGTCTTTAACTGACGCCGCTTAACTGACCCCTTCCACCTGAACTTCTTTATTGATCTTCAGGATCAACCCCTGCAATACTTTACCAGGGCCTATTTCCGTAAAACGGGAAGCTCCGTCTGCAATCATCGCCTGAACGCTCTGCGTCCATTTCACCGCACCTGTCAACTGATCGATCAGGTTTATTTTGATATCTTCCTTACTTACGACTGCTTTGGCCACGGTATTTTGATATACCGGACAGGTTGGGCTATAAAAGGTAGTTTGTTCGATCGCTGTTTTCAATTCTTCCCTGGCCGGGGCCATCAGGGGAGAATGAAAGGCCCCTCCCACCGGTAATAATAAAGCTCTTTTGGCACCGGCTGCTTTTAATCGTTCACATGCGGTCTCCACACCTTTTACCGAGCCGCTGATCACCAGTTGACCCGGGCAATTATAATTGGCAGGAACCACGATTTCCCCGGTTTCTGCCTGGACTTCCGCACAAATACTTTCGACCTTGCTATCTTCCAATCCTAATACGGCAGCCATCGTGGAAGGGCCGGCTTCGCATGCTTTCTGCATGGCCTTCGCACGAACGGATACCAGTTTCAATCCATCTTCAAAGCTTAAAACTCCATTTGCGACCAACGCGGAAAATTCTCCAAGCGAATGCCCTGCAACCATATCGGGCTTATTATTTTCAACTCCTTTAAAAGCAATGACCGAATGTAAAAAAACCGCAGGCTGGGTCACATTGGTTTGCCTCAGATCTTCCTCAGTTCCTGAAAATAATATATCTGAAATCCTGAATCCCAGAATTTCATTTGCCTGTTCGAATAATTTTTTTGCAAAAGCGCTATTCTCATAAAGACCTTTTCCCATTCCCGGGAATTGCGATCCCTGTCCCGGGAAAACATAACCATGCTTCATACTCATAAGGGTTTATGTACACCGGGAATGGCTTACGCTAAAAAGAAACCCATCCCCGGTATACATTTAATGATGGGAGCTTCGCTGGAGCTTCATTCCTCGCTCCTTCTCGCTCGTAACCTTCGCTTTGCTCGGTTACGGCGGAGCGAACCTTTGGTTCGCTTAAACAAATATGCCACAAAGACCCGATTCAACAAAGAAAATCTTTCTTAATTCCTGTACAAAAAACCTAAACTTCCTTAGGGAAGGACTCAATGCAATTTTGCAGAGATAAGTTTGGTGAACTCGCTTCGGGTCTCGTTTTTTTCAAATTCGCCCCAAAAGGCGGAAGTAGTGGTGACCGAGTTTTGTTTTTGCACTCCCCGCATCATCATACAAAGATGGGAGGCCTCGATGACAACTGCCACTCCCAATGGATTCAGGGAGTCCTTTATAGCATGCAGGATTTGAGTTGTCAATCTCTCCTGTACCTGTAAACGACGCGAATACACATCCACCACCCTGGCGATCTTACTTAATCCGGTGATCCAACCATTTGGAATATAAGCTACATGCGCTTTACCAAAAAATGGCAGCATATGATGTTCACAAAGGCTATAGAGTTCGATATCCTTCACTAAGATCATTTCACTGACATCCTCATGGAACTTGGCGGAGTCCAGTATGGCTTTTGCATCCAATTCATAACCCTGGGTAAGGAACTGCATGGCTTTTGCCACTCGTTCCGGAGTTTTTAACAACCCTTCGCGCTGGGCATCCTCACCGAGTAAATCCAGGGATTGCCGGTAATTTTCCATAAGTCCTGCCGTGATATGCTCATCATACTGTTCAACCTTCTTATAAGCCATGTGAGGAATTTAAAAAAATGATGCCAATTTAAATGATGCCGATTTATGTGATGCCGATTTATAAGCCAGTGTATTCAATATTAAACAGGATATTCCACAAAATTGCGCTCTGTCTCATAAAGACGCACCTGAAGATCTAACCGCTGTTCAATACTTTTACGAAGCAGATCATAAATCACTTTAACAATATTTTCTGCCGTCGGGTTCATCTCCTTAAAATAAATGGTATCCAGGTTCAGGTTTTTATGGTCGAATTTTTCCAGTACCTGCTCTTTTATTAAAGTCGATAAAATTTTCATATCCATCACATAACCCGTTTGTGGATCGGGTTCACCGGTCACCTTTACGATCATCTCATAATTATGCCCATGAAAATTGGGATAGCTGCACTTTCCGAACACCTCAAAATTCTTATTGTCGTCCCAGGAAGGATTATATAGACGATGCGCTGCATTAAAGTGTTCTTTCCGGAAAACCGCTACTTTATTGTTCATAAGAAGATTTTAACCAAAATATTCCACATAGATTCTGGGTGTCTCATACAACTTTATGCAATGCAATTGTACTGACGACGGCAAATGCGGTTGCAATTGTTTCCAGATGCCGATAGCCAGGTTTTCGGTTGAACAAAGCTGTCCCGTCAGGAAGTCAACATCCATATTCAAATTCCGGTGATCCAGCTTCCCGATGACACGATCTATTATGATCTCGCTCAGTTTCTTGACATCGAACAAAAAACCGGTGTCGGGATCCGGGTCTCCCTTGATCGTTACATATAATTCATAATTATGCCCATGCCAGTTCTCATTGGCACATTTACCAAATACGGCATCATTCTGCTCTTTACTCCAGCCTGGATTAAACAGCCGGTGGGCTGCATTAAAATGTTCTATCCGGGTCAAATACACCATACGCCAAAATTATGCACCGGGAATGGTTTATCCTGAAAATTAACCCATCCCCGGTGCACGGCTTATGATGGGCTTTCAGCCAGCGGCAAAACTTCGCTTCGCTCAGTTAGGTCCGCTACTATAAAAAATCCTCCCCTAACCCTAAAAAATTTCCGCAAAGTTAATACTTCGTTCATGAATGTCAATGATTCCGGATATTTGCACTATGCACATATTGCTGGCAGCCGCCACAACATTTGAAATTCAGCCTGCTATGGATTTTCTGGCAGGCAACTCTTCCCGGCATGAGGGGCAGGATGGGCTGCAAACAACCGTCCTCATCACAGGGATCGGCTCTCTCCCGGCTACCTGGTCCCTTACGAATCAAATCAATCAGAACCGTCCGGATCTGATCATACAGGCAGGCATCGCTGGCTGTTTTACAGGCAGAAAACCCGGAGAGCTGGTCCTTATTGAAGAAGAAGAACTGGCAGACCTGGGGGTATGGGAAGAAAAACGCTTCAAAACCCTTTTTGATCTTCGTTTAACAGATAAAGACGCCCCACCATTTTCCGGGGGAAGATTATTGAATCCATATTCCCGGTTGATGGCATTTTGCGGCCTTGAGCAGGTAAAGGGCATAACCGTCAATGAAATTACGACCGACCCTACCCGGATCGGGTGGTATCAACAAAATAACCGGCCGGTTGTTGAAAGCATGGAAGGGGCGGCACTTCATTTTGTATGTCTGAAAGAAAATATTCCATTTGTGCAGATACGGGCCGTCTCGAACGATATTGGAGAGAGAGATAAATCAAAATGGGACATTCCAACCGCCATTCGGCAATTGAATGAGAAATTGATCCGGTTGTTAAAAACCCTGGATTTAAATGATTTTGATCCAATGACCCTGAGGAAATGACCCTGACTTTTTAAAAAAATACAAATGAAATTTACCCTGGGATTCAGCCCCTGTCCGAATGATACGTTTATTTTCGATGCCCTGGTGAATAAAAAGATCGATACGGAAGGCCTTGATTTCGAAGTGCTGCTGGAGGACGTTCAGACACTCAATGAATGGGCATCGGAAGGACGTTTGGCCATTTCAAAAATAAGTTATGCGGTGTTACCGCTTATATTGGATAAATACGAGTTGCTGGATGCCGGAGGAGCCTTGGGTAAAGGAGTGGGCCCACTCCTGATCGCCCGGACTCCCTTGCCAGGTTTGGCGACTCCTGCGACTCCACAGGCTGCCGGGCAACAGTCGGGTTTGGACGGTTATAAGATCGCCATCCCCGGCAGGCAAACTACCGCCCATCTTTTATTCTCCCTGGCCTTTCCGGAAGCAAAAAACAAGGAATTCATGCTATTTTCCGCTATCGAAGATGCCGTATTGGCTGGACAAGTGGATTGCGGCGTTATCATTCATGAAAACCGTTTCACCTATCAACAAAAAGGCCTGGTAAAGTTGCTGGACCTCGGAGCCTTTTGGGAAGAAGAGACAGGCTGCCCCATTCCGCTTGGTGGAATCGTATTACGCAAAGGGCTGGAGCCCGGCTTATCCCAAAAAATCAACCGGCTCATTCGCAAAAGCCTGGAATATGCCTTCGGACATTATCCGGAGCTGCCCGCTTATGTTAAGGAGCATGCCCAGGAAATGGATGAAACCGTAATGCGGCAACATATCGATCTTTATGTAAACGATTATTCCCTTTCTCTCGGCGATGAAGGAAAAAAGGCTATTCAACGCCTGCTTCAAACCTATTCGGAGATCCATTCCGGGGAAAAAAGGCTATCTTTTTTTTAACGCCATGCCATATACCTCCAGGGCCCTTTTCCTGGCCTCTTCATGTATCACCATAGGAGGAGGATAGCCGAACTCCTCCCATTCCGGCACCCACCGGCGTATATATTTCAGGTCCGGATCAAATTTCAGCGTTTGAAGGTAAGGATTAAAGACCCTGAAATAGGGAGCGGCATCACATCCGCTTCCGGACGCCCATTGCCAGCCGCCATTATTGGCAGCCAGGTCGAAGTCCAGTAATCTGGCTGCGAAATAGGCCTCGCCCCATCTCCAGTCGATCAATAAATGTTTGGTAAGAAAAGAAGCCGTGATCATCCTGACCCGGTTATGCATAAAGCCGGTGGCGTTTAATTCCCGCATACCTGCATCGACAATAGGATAGCCTGTCTGCCCATTACACCACTTTTCAAACTCGTCCTCTTTATTTCTCCATTTTATCCATTCGTAGGCAGGTTTAAACGCTTTACCCTGACCAACCGCAGGAAAATGCCAGAGGATCATATGGTAAAAATCCCGCCAGATCAATTCATTCAGGTATATTTCACTTAAACGGGATCCTTCCCTGACCAATTCCCTGATACTCAGGGTTCCAAAACGTAAATGCACACCCATTCTGGATGTGCCTTGCTGAATGCCGGGAAAATCCCTTTGCTCCTTATACTTTTTTATAATGTCCCTTTTTAGCTCTTTTGAAGGAAAAGAGAAAGAACCGGAGGAAACTCCATCCGGGGATCCGGAAAAAGATCCGGCGTTAAAACCCATTGATGAAAGGCTGGGAATGGGTCGGGCTGCCTGACGATAGAAATAATCCCAATATTTTCTGACCGGATAGGCCTTCAGGTAAAAATCAGTCAACAAGGATTTCCACTTTTTGCTGTAAGGAGTAAACACCGTATAGGGTGTCCCGTCATCTTTCGAAACTTCCCCTTTCTCAAAAACAACCTGATCTTTATACGTGTGAAACAGAATACCTGCCCTATTCAACAAGTCACCGATCTTCCGGTCCCTTTCCCGGGCATAAGGCTCATAATCATGATTGGTGAATACCTGGTCGATCTGGTATTCGGACAATAAATCCCTGAATGCCTCTTCCGGCGTTCCGTAACTTACCTGTAATGAAGCACCTGAACGACAAAGTGTTTCCTGCATATCCTCCAGAGCGGCATGGATAAAGGCTACCCTTCTATCTGCTTTTTCCTCCAGCTTGTCCAGAATATTCCGGTCAAAAATGAATAGGGGAATTACAGGAACCTTGTTTGCTGAGCCATGTTTTAAGGCATGATACAGACCTGCATTATCCTCCAGTCTCAAATCTCTGCGGAACCAGAAAATGCTCACCCACGGTTTCATATACTATTTATTTTACAAGCGACATGCCGGAAATTTACCAGCGATCGGCCGGAATTAAACGACCAATCGGATCAGTAATCAGGAGTAAATCTACGGCAAAGGGCATCGGTTAGTTCCCGGGTGTATTTTACTTCTCCGAAAGAGCTTACCCGGATTATCCCACGTATGGCATTTGTCAGGAAAACCTCATCAGCGCCTTCCAGGTCTCCAATAGTCACCTCTTTTTCTTCCAATGGGTAAATTCCTTCCTTTTGTATCGATTCTGCCAGGAACCGTCTCATAACGCCCGCAACGCATCCTTCTGAAAGAGGAGGAGTGATTATCCTGCCATTTTTAATATAAAAGAGATTGGCGATGGTAGTATCTGCAATCCTGCCATGACTATTCAGGACGAGGGAATCATTGGCTTGTTCTTTTTGGGCATAAATGGCCGCAAGCGCATAGAGGAGGAAATTATTGGATTTGAGATGGGAAAAAACATCGCAGGCCTTCCGTCCTTCGGAAAAAACGGTAATTTTCCAGCCTTCGGCCTCCTGCTGTTTTTTTTCGGCCGGCAATTCCCAGGATTGAATAAGGTAGTGGGGAATATTATTTTCCAATTCGTACAAGCCCCCATCTCCCCGGTAAACCACGAGACGGACCCTGGCTCCGGCAATATGCCCGTTTTTCCTGCATAATTCCAATATCCGGTCAGCCAGCATTTCCCGTGTAAATCCTGGTAAGGGATTAAATTGAAGAAGTTTCACCCCTTTCAGCAATCTTTCAAAATGATATTCTTTGAGCAGGATTTGGCCATTACTGACCCTGATGGTTTCAAAAAGACCATCCCCATAACGGAAACTCCGGTTTTCAGCCGTGAGGATCGCCTTTTGGGAAGGGGTGAGCGTACCATTAAAATCAACAAAAGTAGTCACTCCGCTAAAACCGGCTTTGTTCGATAATACCATTTTTAACTGCATACATGACAAGGCCTGCCATGGATTTCGCTCCTGTCTTGGTCTTGAGTTTATCGCGAATGGCCTCTACCGTTCGGGGGCTGATATCTACGATATCTGCAATTTCCTTGGTGGTCTTTTCTTCGCACATCAATTTAAGTACAGTTAATTCTTTTTCAGTAAGATTTACGTCCTGGGGTGTTCCGATCTCTGGTCGCCTTGTTCGCAGACCAGTAAGCAAAGCTTTGTTAGTCAATTCATTAAAGTAAAACTCCTGCTCGTAACAAGTTTTTATTGCCTGGTAAATAGTCTCGCTGTCGGAATTTTTTGTAAGATAGGAATTGGCTCCGATCTCCATTAGCTTGGATATCATGGAGTGATCATTATGCATGGACAGGATGATCACCTTGACATGGGGATATTCCTTGCGGATTTCCGGCAAGGTCTGGATCCCATCCATGATCGGCATTTGTATATCGAGAAGGATGACATCTGGTTCGACATGTTTGAGCAGGTTTAGCAACTGCATTCCGTTGTCCGCTTCTGCAATCAGTTCAACATCCTTTTTTACGGCAAGAGCCGTTTTCACACCAGCTCTGAAAAGAGCATGATCGTCTGCAATGGCCACTTTGATGGTTTGATTCAACTCTGGTTTTTTCATTCGGTTTTGTATTTTACAAAGAAGAGTCGGAGAACCTGCTCAAACCCCCTGCAAAATGAAACAAAAAGGGTGATACTTACTATAGGGTATTTACGGAATAACCTCATTTCGGAATATACGGAAAAACGAAGATAAGCCGTTTTTTTACGATAATGAAAGGGTATTTCTACTGGGTAAATGAACGCCTTTCTACCAAATATAACCGTAAAACCTGCATTATTAAAATTGAGCAATTGTGCTCTTGCGCCCTTGAACAGGCAAAACTATTTTTGTTATGCAAGTTGATTGACGAGGATTAGCAACCTCAGACCATCCAATGTCCATGAAACCGTCCAACCGATTTTCAATATTCTATGAAACCCGGCAAAATCCAATGTCAATCAACTTCTTTTCCTTTTCTGAACGTTTCGAATATCCAATATATCATGGATTCCGGCTTTTGATCGGTTCCGGACCTGTGACAAACGAATTTCCTGTTTCCT
The DNA here is from genome assembly GCF_054461575.1 of Flavitalea flava. Taxonomy (NCBI): domain Bacteria; kingdom Pseudomonadati; phylum Bacteroidota; class Chitinophagia; order Chitinophagales; family Chitinophagaceae; genus Flavitalea; species Flavitalea flava. The sequence continues at coordinate 13,357 of NZ_JBTLQH010000014.1, read as the reverse complement.
GTTTTATCAGTGATCCAGGTTCCTGTGAAAATCCAAATCTCGTAAAGCCTTGCTGTCTTTGGTTACTTTCTGGTTTTGATGGTTTTGTAAAATGGTTTGCCTGTTTTTTTGCCTGTTTTGCCCTCGGGCAGCGGCATGCAGAAAAACAGGCAATTTTTTTGATGGACAGGTCTTCCTTCAAATGATGCCCTTCAAATGATGCCGGTAACCGCGCTTTTCAATCGATCAGTTTATTGCGCATAGCATAAATGATCAGTCCTGCAATAGTCTTGGCCCCGATCTTTGTCTTCATATTCTGGCGAATAGTTTCGATCGTCCGGGTGCTGAGGAAAACCTCCTTGGATATCTCCTCGGTAGTTTTGTCCTCGGCCAGGAGTTTTAAGATGCGCACCTCTTTTTCGGAGAATTTTATGGGGCTGGGGTAAAATTGCCTGACCTGCCTTTTGGTTTGCAATTTGGACAGTACTGCCTTATTTACGAGGTCATTGAAATAAAAGTCATCATTCATACAGGTCAGAATGGCCTGGTATATTTCGTCCGGGTCTGTAGTTTTGGTCAAATAGGCGTTCGCCCCCATTTCCATCATTTTAGAGATCATTTCCTGGTCGTCGTACATCGTGAGCACTATGATCTTTACCTCTTCATATTCTTTCCTGATCAGTCCGATAGCGTTAATTCCGTCTACTTCAGGCATCCGGATGTCCATCAGCAGAACATCAGGCCGTTTCATCTGCATCTTATGCACCAGGTCCTTGCCATCCTCAGCTTCCCAAAGGATTCGTAGATATTCCTTGTTTTTCAAAGCCATTTTTATACCATCACGAAAGATCTTATGATCATCCGCAATCGATACTTTGATTACTAATTCAGGAGTCATGCCGGCAGGTTTGTAAAATTAATAGGTATAGGTAACAATTTTCGTTGATAATCAGATTTATATCGCTTCTATTTCCCGGTAATATGTACCGGGAATTTCATAATGTACGGGAAACTACCAATTATATCTTTAGAATTTTTACGAAATGGGAAGTAATTTCCGAATAAATGAAAATGGGCAGTTCTCCTATTGTCTGACAAACACTTATCTGCTACATTTGTCCAGGAAGTTGATTGATTCGGATCATATCCCAAACCATCCAATGTCCAATTACCGTCCAGTAAAAAATTTCGATATCCTTGAAAACCGAACAGTAAAATCCAATATCAGTCAACTTCTCCTCTTTTTTTATAGCTACAGGCCCAGGTGCATTTATAGAAAAAACCAATTATTTCTGGAATTTGCGGGATTACCGGATAATTAGAACGATAAAATAAGAATTAAATTTCACGATTCCACCACACCCTGCGGTATTATCCCTCCATCGATCTAAAATCTTTTTACCGGGTACCCGGATTTTACAGCCCGGCTTGTCTCCATTTTAACTCCCTTTTCTCCATTTAAGGCTCTTTTTTTGATATACCACTTTCCGGTAAACTTATTCACATTTGGCCCTAAAATTGTGAATAATCGAAATTTTACGAACTTCCTTCTGTGCGATTTACTAGTTTTACGATAGTAAAAATACTAATATTATCGCGTGAAAATACTCTATTTTTACTTAGTAAAACCCCTGGTAAAAACCCCTCAAACACAATACTGAATTGAATTACAGGCAATTTAAAGCATTTTACCATAAATTTTGGCCGTTGTCTATCTTTTTTTTTAGGGGTTATTTAGTCCTACAAACTAAAAAATTTAAAACCTCTAAAAACTTTCTACAATGATGCAAAAAGAGTTACTCACTAAAACGAACTATGCTTCTGTCGGCGAAGAAATCAGCACTGAACTCGCCACGGATTTTGTAAAGACTTATGCCGCAGCCAATTCCAACGAGGTAACTGCTTTCCATATCGGTAGGAACATTATTGAGCAGATTCTTGCCCAGCCTGATTGCGCAGGAATCCGTTTCTACAATGCCATTAACGAAGATGGTCGGAAAACCCTGGTTTATGTTGGAATCGATGCTTCAGGAAAGGATATCGTGAAAAAAGTGGTCGTTGCAGAAAACGGTTCATTGAACACTATCCCTGCTATCGTTGCTGACAGGACCGGAGACGGCGGTTGGGACCTTTTAACCTGGATCTTCGGCAGATAAAGTTTTTGCTTGGATTATAGGCCAATGCCTTTTATATTTGATAAAATTTAAAGGCCCTTGCTCCAAACGTTAAGCCGATTTTCGGGGATATTACCCATAATCTTCTATTTGTCCTTCCTGAAACGGAATAAAAATGGAGGTTTATGGGTAATATTTTTTTACTGCATTGTCTCTTTTTTTACCGACCTAACCTTTTCTTCCCTTAAAACCAGGATCAATCCCTTTTATATCTATGGTTCCTTTACCATTCTCGAATACACACTCTTTGCCTTGTTCTTTTATTCCTCCTTTTCGGAAAAGATCCTTAAATACATACTGATACTGGGGTCCCTGATTTTTTATATAATGGCGATCCTTAATTTTTCAGGTAGAAAAACCGAAAATTTCGATTCCCTGACTGCCTCTTTGGAAAGTATACTGATCATCGTGTATTGTATTTTCTTTTTGTATGAACAGATCAAGGATCCGGCGGTCTTCTATATCTATTATTCAAAAAAGTTCTGGATCATCATAGCCTTCCTCATCTATTTTTCTTCTACCCTTTTTCTTTTTCTTTACGCTGCAACCTTTACCAAACAGGAACATTCAAATTACTGGAGTATTAACAATATTTTCAATATATTGAAAAATGCTTTTTTCACTATTTCGTTTGCCATGAAAAAAAGCAAAAAACCCCAATATTCCATGGACAATCTATATGGCGAACTGTAAATGAAAGCCGGACTGCATGAAAACCTTAAAACCTAACCCAACCGTCCCTGGACGACACATACATGATACTCTTACAAGTCACTAATCCAGGAAGCAGTGTTTCTCAGGTGCTTTTTTTTGGCACGATCGGCATGCTGGCACTTACGATCGGCCTGATCGTATTTATCATCTTTCATCAACGTAAGGTTATCCGTTACCAGTTGCGTTTGCAAAGGATGGAATACGATCAGCAAAAACTGCTCCTGAATGCCTCTATCCGTCTTCAGGAAGAGGAGCGCCAGCGTATTGCCGCCGATCTTCATGACGACGCGGGCCCCCTGCTCGCCACCGCCAGACTCTATTTAAATGAAAACCTCGTTAACCTGGACAAGACGACGCAATTGCAAAGTATTTATAACGCCAAACAGATCATTGACGATACCATCCAACTGATCCGTAATATTTCCCACAGCCTGATGCCGCCGACTTTAAAGAATTTCGGACTGGAATCAGCAGTAAATGACCTTTTTCAAAAGATAAGCGGGTCCGGAAGCATGAATGCAAGCTCCCGTTTTCATGATTACCGGGAACGTCTGCAGGCGGAGAATGAATTGATCATCTTCCGGGTGATCCAGGAATTGGTGAATAATATACTCAAGCATAGTAATGCCAGCTTCATCCACCTTACCCAAAACACCAGCGGAAATAAGTTTTTTATCCGTTTGCATCATGATGGACGCGGGATCACCCAAACAGACTTTATCAAACTGAATAAAAGCAATGTCGGCCTCGGCCTCAAGAATATTCAAAGCAGGTTAAAGGTCCTGCATGGAAAGATCTTCTTTGAAAAAGATATGTCCCAGACCTATTATAAAGTAACTATTGAACTGACTAAAGAAGACGAGGATAAGCTTCCCGAACAGGAATGAGCCCCGACAGGAATGAGATTTATCCCTATCTTTAGGCGGCGAACCAGGTTCGTTTGAACGAATAATGTTTACCTTCTGAAGATCCGACATTAAACTAAAAGGAAATAATTCATCATTTTCCAATGAATTTTTTTCCTTTGAAAGGCCACAATAACCTATGGGAGTAATTAAAGTTGCAATAGCCGATGACCACAAGATATTCCGTAAGGGTGTCATCCTTTCTTTACGCCCCTATAGCGCCATAAAATTTGTACAGGAAGCCGAAAATGGCCAGGAATTATTGGATGGCCTGGCAGCCTCAGAACCGGATGTCGTCCTGATGGACCTCCGGATGCCGCTCAAAGATGGAATAGAAACGACCAAGATCATTGCCAAACAATACCCATCCATCCACATAATTGCGCTTACGATGTACGAAGATGAACGCTTTGTAAGTCATATGATGGAAATCGGAGCAAATGGTTATCTGCTTAAAAGCGCGGACCCGGCAGAAATTAAAAGAGCCATCATAGAAGTAGCTACAAAAGGCTATTACCTGAATAATTTCGTGAATCGTATTTTGCTGAAAAAATCGCATACCCGGACAAAGATAATCCCAAGTCTGAATATCGAGATCACCCTGAATGACAGGGAAAGAGAAGTAGTGAGATATATTTGTATGGAATTTACCGCTCAGGAGATTGCCCAGAAAATAGATGTCAGTCCCAGAACGGTTGAAGCTATCAAAGACCGGTTGATGGAACGGTTTGGCGCGAAAAACACGGCAGGATTAGTGTTTTTCGCCGTAAAGAACAATTTGATCGATTGACATAATCCTGCCACTTCATCCATTATCCTACTTAAGACCCAAACTAACGTCCAATCAGGAAAATTGGCTTCCTAATTGTTTCCCCCAGGTTATCCTCTCTGTGAAAGACCGGTTATGCAGCTACAAAAAAGCTTTATGTTCAAAACCGGCAATAATTTTGCGGATTATTTTTTGATAGTAAACACCTTCCTTCCGCTTATACCGGTAGCCCTTCTGGCTTTACGAAAAAATTTCGGCAAGGAACCACTCAATTTCCTGATGGTGATCTGCCTTATTAATTTCCTGGAAGGGCTTGTCCGGGGCACCCCCTCTTTAAATAATGATAATCAAACAATTACAACCAATATTTTCTCCCTGGCCGAATTAATTCTCCTTTTTCAACTTTTCAAAACCACACTCAAAGGGAAACTAAAAGAAGCCTTGAATATTCTTGGCGCAGCTCTCCTGGCAGGGACCATAACTTACTTTTCGGTAAAAGGATGGGGATATGAAAGTATGGAGCTGAGCACGTTGCAGAACGGTTTCCTGATCGGGGTGATATTGCTAATTCTCCCCCCCCTTGTCCGGTCCACCGATCTGTTTATTTTTGACTCCCCCTTATTCTGGATCGCAGGTGGGACTTTATTCTACTTTTTTCTTTTCATTCTCCTGGAATGGACCAGCCCCTTTTCCATCACCTCTTTTCCGAATGCCGAAAAAATGACCCTTTTAATCATTGCCAGTATAATCCGGTATGTTTTTTATATCCTGGCCGTCCTGTTTCCACCACAGAAAGCAATTCAGACGGATAGTACAGGCGGCTGATAAAAAAACTTAAAACCGCATTTCCGGCACATCTCCTTCCACCACCAATTTGCCTGCGGTTTTTTCTTTAATTTCCGCAACCGAAACACCCGGAGCACGCTCAATCAGCCTGAATCCCTCAGCGGTGATATCCAGAACAGCGAGATCCGTTACTATTCTTTTAACGCATTTTACGCCGGTCAGCGGCAAAGAACATACACGCAACAACTTGGATTGGCCTTTGGGATTCGTATGCTGCATGGCAACAATTATATTCCTGGCGCTGGCAACAAGATCCATCGCTCCCCCCATTCCCTTGACCATTTTCCCTGGTATTTTCCAATTGGCGATATCGCCGTTCTCGGACACCTCCATAGCGCCTAACACGGTCAGATCCACTTTCCCGGCCCTTATCATTCCAAAACTCTCCGCACTGTCAAAAAAGGCGCCGCCTGGCAATATCGTCACCGTCTCCTTACCTGCATTGATCAGATCGGCATCCAGTTCGCTTTCAGTAGGATAGGGGCCGATTCCCAACATTCCATTTTCCGATTGCAGCATAATGGAGATCCCTTCAGGGATATAATTTGCCACTAATGTCGGTATACCAATTCCCAGGTTGATATACATCCCGTCTTTTAATTCCCGGGCAATCCGTTGTGCAATACCAAATTTGTCCAAGGCCATAATTTGCTATTATATGATGAAATGATGAGGTTCTATTTTGAAAACTGTATGGTTTTTCGCTCGATACGTTTTTCGTACCCGCTTCCCTGGAAGATCCGGTGAACATAAATACCGGGCACATGTACCTGATCCGGATCCAATTCTCCTGGTTCCACAAGATGTTCCACCTCGGCTATAGTAATATTTCCGGCCTTTGCCATCGATGTAGAAAAGTTGCGGGTAGTTTTGCGAAAAACAAGATTACCGAAAGCATCACCCTTCCAGGCTTTGACGATAGCGAAATCGGCATGAAGAGCGTGCTCCATGAGATATGGCTTCCCTTCAAATTCTCTTATTTCCTTTCCAATGGCTATTTCAGTGCCATAACCGGCAGGTGTGAAAAAGGCGGGAATACCCATCCCGGCCATTTGAATACGTGTAGCGAGTGTTCCCTGGGGTATGAGGTCAACTTCCAATTCACCAGTCAGCAATTGTCTTTCAAACTCTGCATTCTCCCCCACATAAGAGCTGATCATCTTCCTGATCTGGCGGGTTTGCAATAACAGACCAAGGCCAAATTCATCCACGCCGGCATTGTTGGAAATACAAGTAAGCCCGGTCGTGCCTTTCCTGGCTAAGGCCGCAATACAATTTTCCGGTATGCCGCACAATCCGAAGCCGCCCAGCATTATGACGGCATCTTCCCGGATATCCGATATGGCTTCATTGGCGCCCTTAACGATTTTATTCATCTGGCAAGATTTAGGATTATAAAAATACAATTAACCAATATTCGTCTTTTCCCCTGCAGGAACAGACGAGGGAGTAGCAGGATTTGTTTTAGGGCTTGTGGAACCATTCCGGATATGTGGTCCGATACCAGGTCTGTTAAGTTTTCCGGGCATTATCGGGTTAAGGACTGGTTTCTGTACGGGTTTTTGTAGGGACTTCTGTATTGGCTTCTGTAGGGGTTTCTGTGCGGGTATGGAAGGGGAAGGAACAGGTGCGGAGGGAAGAGCCCTGGGTGCGAGCGCAGGATTTTTATAACTTTCGGCTCTCTGACGGTTTCCTTCGGCCAGTAAACTATCGAACATACTCCTCGCCTTGCCCGGACGTTCCAGGTAATATTGAAAACTCTTGCTGAATTCTTCCCGGGAAACCTCATGCAATTGAAATACCTGTTGATATAACTTTTGTGTCTCCGCCTTTACATTGATATGTGAAGAATCTTTTGCCAGGAACAATGCCGAATATTGATCAGCCTGTATCATATCCCACAAGACCTTTTCCATTTTTTCACGGGGAATGATCCCGGAAGGGGTCTTATCTTTATCCGTACAGCTCACTGCCAAAAGAATCAATATCAGGCTGACGAATCTCCTCATTGCAGGCTTTGTTTATATTTACTTATATTACTGATATCCAATTTGGTCAGGAGATCCAGAGCACGGCTTTTTTCATCCGGGGGAGATTTCTGAAATATCTTCGCCAATTCGCCGGATTTTCCCTGGAAAAAGAATTGCATGATCATTGTATTCGGCGTTTCGGTATTGATCGTATTTAACATATTCAAGGCATTTAATACCGAAGTCCTGCCATCCGCTTCCTTATCATACATCTGGTCCAGTCCCGACCGGTAGTAGCTGTAAAAGGCATCATGAATAAGGGTGTATTTACTATTTGTCAGGTTTTCTATCAGCCAATACCGGTTCCGGATTCCATCAAAAGCTTTCCAGCCGGAGATGTCCCTGCTATCAGGAGCGTTATTGACGATATTCAATGCCTTTTGGAAATAGGGATCGCCTCCCCGTAAGGAATAGGAGTCAAAATTCAAACCCAGGATGATATAAATATAATAGGCGAATTCGGCTGTAAGATTGGCCGCGAAGGGTTCCGACCCCTGTACCCTGCTTTCGTTAAAATCCAGCGGTTGAAATTCCACATAACGGAAACTAAAGGATCCGTCATTAAAATTGATAAGAGGACTCTGGTAAGTAGAATTAAAGACCGGTCGCCCGGCCTGAACGGTCAACGTAGCCGTAAAAGTATTGTTATCGCCGGCCGAACTGATATTCAATAAAAAATTACAGGCAATCCGTTCATTTGTCTGAAAAGATTCGTTAGCCCATTTCCGGTTATTCAGAAAGTTATTCAGGGCAGACTGGAGGGTTTGGAAGATCTTGCGATCAGTAGTAGCTGGTACCCGGTCCGCCAGCACAGTAATATTCGCCTGTAAATCCTGGGCCTGCAGAGAAGATACCCCAATGCCCAAAAAAAGCATCCCCAAAAGATAACCTCTGATCATAAGATAAATTTTACGCATACAAGGCTTTTACCACCCTATCAACGATATCCCTGGCTACTTGTTGCTTGCTTTTACGCTCATAAGGGAGTTCTGTTCCGTCCTTTTCGAAAATAGTGATCTTATTGGTATCATACCCGAAACCGGCGCCTTCGTCATTCAGAGAATTCAGGACAATCAGGTCAGCGTGTTTGGTTCTCAGCTTTTCAAGGGCATAGTCCCTTTCCCCGGTGTTCTCCAGGGCAAACCCGACCAGCACCTGCCCCTGCTTCTTTTGGCCACCGAGCGTTTTGAGGATATCTTTTGTTTTTTTAAGCTCCAGTTGGAAGATATCGTTATTCTTTTTGATCTTTTCTTTGGATTTCAGGACAGGGGAGTAATCTGCGACAGCAGCAGACATTACCGCGATATCGGTATTTGGGGCCCTCTCTATGCAAGCATCATACATCTCTTCAGCCGAAACGACGCGGAAAACTTTTATTCCAGGGTAATTTGTGTCAAGTGAAGTTGGCCCTAATATAAGATCAACATGTGCCCCTCTTTTTGCCAGCTCAATGGCTATCGCCAGCCCCATTTTACCTGAAGAATGATTGCCAATAAAACGTACAGGATCAATGGCTTCATAGGTTGGGCCAGCGGTAACCAGGGCTCTTTTACCTTCAAGGTCCTTAAGTTGCGTTATATGTTCTTCTATAAAGGAAAGAATGGTCTCCGGCTCCGCCATTCTCCCGTCCCCGTGGAGACCACTCGCCAATTCGCCTTTTTCAACCGGGATTACGATATTGCCAAAAGTCTTCAGCCGATCAATATTGGCTTTGGTAGCAGGATGATGCCACATATCCTCATCCATAGCAGGGGCAACCATCACCGGACAAGTGGCTGATAAATAAGTAGCGAGCAAAAGATTATCACAAAGTCCCTGTGCCATTTTAGCCAGGGTATTACAACTTAAAGGAGCGATCAGCATCAAATCCGCCCACCTCCCCAGTTCAACATGGTTAGCCCAGGTATTTTCTTCAAAAAGACCGGTGAGAACAGGATTTTTAGATAATGTTGCTAAGGAGAGCGGTGTAACAAAATCATGGGCAGAAGGGGTCAGGATAACTTTGACGGATGCCCCTCCTTTTATCAACTGCCTGATGAGCAACAGGGACTTGTAAGCCGCAATGCTTCCTGTAACACCCAGCAAAATTTTTTTTCCCTGGAACATGAGAATAAAATATTAGGGTTTCGATCAGCAAACCGGTGGTATACTTATCGAAACCCTATCAAAAAATGTCAATACCTATTATTTAAACAGATCATCTTCATTCTTACGATAATAGATCTTGTCTTCCATGAATTCCGTTGTAGCGAGTAATGCCGGGTTGGGCATTCTTTCGTAGGCCTTGGAAATTTCAATCTGTTCCTTGTTCTCATGAATTTCTTCAAGGCTATCGGTATGGCTGGCAAATTCTTCCAGTTTATTATGCAATTCCTCCTTGAGGGAGATATTGATCTGGTTAGCCCTTTTGGCAATAATGGCAATGGACTCGTACAGATTCCCCGTCTTAGCTTTGATGTCGGTAAGATTCTTCGTTTCCACTACATTCGTAGTGTTTGCATTAACTTGCCTTCTTAACCTGCTCATTTTTTACCAATTTAATATTAGATTGAGATAAATTCAGATATTCCTGTACACTCTTAAGGAGTTTATCTTCCGGGAAACGGTCGATGAACTCGTTACATTGTGTAACTACCTGGCCAAACCGGTCTTCTTTCTTTTCCTCGATACTCTGCAAAGCAAACTGATAATAAGACCTGATCATCAGGTACTTGTATTCATCGCTTTTTTCAGAGTCCGGATAACTGTTCATTAGGCTGGTCAACGCCACACCGGCTGCCTTGAACAAACCAAGATCAAAGTACAGGGATGCGCTCTTGTAATCTTTCAGTTCCAGCTTAGCCCTGCATTTGTCAATGATATCTGTAGCCTCTTTTACCTTGGGGGATCCCGGATGCGTATTAATAAAGGCCTGCATGAAACCAATCGTTTTGGTCGTATTCGTCTGATCCAGTTCCACCTTTGGCGATTGCCTGTAGAAGGTAAAGGCCCGCATATAGTCCATCTCCTCCGCTTTGGCGCTATTGGGGAACACCTCTACAAAACCCTTGAACAGGTTTTCGGCATTGGCGTAATCCTTTAAATAATAGGCGCAATAAGCAAATTTATAATAGATATCCTCAAAATGCTCGCTTCCTTTAAAGACCCTGAACAGCTCTTCGAACAGTTGCTGGGCATGATTATACTCCTTGGCCGCATAATACTTGTCAGCCATACGCAGCTTATAGTCATAGTCATTGCTTTTCAGAACCTTTGAAAAGTTTGAGCAAGAGCTAAATGTAACAATCCCAAAAAGTAGTACAGTAAGTATTCGCATAAACGCCTGCAAAATTAAGGTTTTTTTTAAGGGTTTTTCAAGAATCTGGACAAATATGAAAGAAATTGCCATTTAACCCAAAAAAAGAGCGTTAATAAAACCCGAAAAAATTTTCATTTTAAAAAAACCTACGGCCTTAAAAAGACAAATACCGGGTTAAATAACCCGGTATTTGTCTTATAATATGCTTAAAATAAAGGACTTATCTTTATTTTTTCCTTAAGTTAGGATGCGGAGCAGGAACGGTGTTCGGTCCTTCTTCCCCAGTTCCATCTTTCAGGTCCACGGTATTTTCATCACCACCGCTTTGTCCATAGCGGAAGATGAACCTGTCAGAGCTAATGCCCTCTTTTTCAACGAGGTAGTTAATTACAGAGTTAACACGATCCCAACTTAACTGCTGAGCAGCCTTGCTGGATTCACCATAACCGATAACAGCTACCTTACAATTCGGACTATTACGCAGTTTTTCTGCTGTGCTGGCGAGCAACGCCTTAGCATCCTTGCTGAGGGTAACCGATCTTCCCTTGAAAGCAATGTTTGGCAAATCGCCGATATTACATTTGCTTCTTCCACCTACGCCATTGGAATCAATGTAGGCTTTCAGGTCTTTACAGCATTGAGGATCAGGGCATTTTCCAACGCCATCGGCATCTACAGGCTGGCATTGAGTCGGAGTAATAAGTTCTTTATCCTTACAATCCGGTACACCATCACCATCTGTATCGCGGCTTACACCATGCGTATCGACAGGGCAACCTTTGGGTGTATTTGGTTCCAGGTCGAATTGGTCTGTAACGCCATCCCCGTCTGCATCATCCAGAACAGGCTTGGGCAGTTTCATATGGCGTGGAGCGTTGATCTCGTTGTAAGCGTAATCCAGGGGATTGAGCCAATAAAGAGGTTCAACTGCGTGTTTGCCGATATTAAAGTTCAAACCAATGGATACGAAATTATAACGGTCCTTGGAGGTCGTTGCAGCGATGCTGTTGGTAGCCCCTGGCGTATAATTTGCCTGCCATTGCTGGCCATCCAGCAATTCAGTGGTTGTGAACGTGAATTTATCCTCGATAGCCAGGTTAACGCGGTTGTTGAGTTTAAACTGGAAACCAGCACCCAATACCCCTACTGCACTAAGAGGCACACCACCTATCTTTCGGGTATCGTCCCTGGGAGCCATGGTTCCCCAGGAGCCGGTCCAAAGGCTTTTCAGGTCCTTCCTGATATCTTTCCTGTTTTTATAGTTAAAATTCACACCATATTTTGCCAGAATCGCAGAGTAATCGTAAGGAGTCCCGGCATCATTCAATGTTTTGTAGAACGTGCTGTAAGTCATAGCTCCTATACCGCCGAAAACATAGGCATTCCAACTGGTTTTAGCCCGGTGGAACCGGATATTGTTCAGGCTGGCAACCCCCTGAAGGGAAAGCTCATGAACGGTGGACCGGTAGTTATAAAAAATTTGCGGCTTGTTACCCAACGCATTCACGGGATAGTATCCATTCAGAATGGCATTCTTTCCGTAAGAGTCGGTTGGCTGGTATTGTAGACCTTTCAGCCTCAGCCAGTCATACTCTGCCCGGATAGAAAATACATAGCCTAACGCTTTGCGTACATGAAACCCAAAGCCGCCGGTCGGGCCCCAGGCTCTTACACTCGTAAAGCCGGTCGCCATGCCGCCTTTAACACCTATCTCCCATTCATTCCGTGGTTTCGCAGGAAAGGGATAAGCGTTGTTTAGGAATTCATTGTGCTGAGCGAGTCGTTTGGTAGGAATAAGAGAGGAGTCCCGCACATCATAACTGCTACCCACCTGGGCAAACGAGTATGATAGAAACAGGCATAGTAACCCAATTAAAAGAGTGAATTTTTTACTTGCCATAACTGAAGTTTATGTGAATGAATGAATTAAACCTGAGAAGAATAAGTGCAAATTTAGAGATTGGCGAGCAAAAACCAAATTTTTTTAACAATACATATAAAATTAAAATTGTATTAACCCAACCGTTAGACAAGCAAAATTTAAAATTCGATGCTTTCCGTAGAAAATATTGTCAAAGTAGTAATATTGCCCTTCTGTTCACATTTACATGAAAATAGCACAAGCCATACTACGTGAAGAACTGCTCATTTTTGAAAAAGAATTCAAAGAGGCGGTAAAAAGCCAGGTTCCCTTGCTGGACAGGATCATGCGATTCATAGTCAACCGTAAAGGGAAACAACTGAGACCCATGTTCGTGTTACTTTCTGCTAAATTGTGCGGCGATATCAAAGAATCTGCCTACCGGGCAGCCTCCCTCGTAGAATTACTACACACGGCAACCCTGGTACACGATGATGTGGTGGACGAATCGCTCGAAAGAAGAGGCTTTTTCTCCACATATGCGTTATGGAAAACCAAGATTTCCGTTCTGGTAGGGGATTATCTGCTTTCCAAAGGACTTTTGCTTTCCCTGGACCACAACGATTTCAGGATATTACAGCTTCTATCAGACGCAGTAAGGAAAATGAGTGAGGGAGAGCTGCTGCAAATTGAAAAATCAAGATCGCTTAACCTGAGCGAAACCGTATATTTTGAGATCATCCGGAATAAGACAGCCTCTCTGCTCGCCTCTTCCTGTGCA
>NZ_JBTLQH010000013.1:0-145163 GCF_054461575.1 Flavitalea flava | reverse complement strand
CTTTTATGCGACGTGCAAGTTAATACGAAACGAGCATTTCAGCGATAAATTTTTCTGGGAAGGCCAGGGTAAAACCTTATGTAATTCTACATTTCTACTGTTATCCCTTTTTTATCGTTACCCTGCGACCTAAACACAATTCGTGCCCCTTTCAACGTATATCTTGCTGATTTAGTGTATATTAACAATATTTTAGTGTTCAGGAACCTGTCCGGACATGAAATTGTAATTACTCTCATTTCCGACAGAAAAAGGAGTTCATTATTCTGCCAAAACTTTGTCAATGGTTGTTTTAACGACCTCATGATCCGTATAGCCCCTGGAAAGCAGGTAAAACTTCGATTCACTTACCTGCAGGAACAACGTGGGGAACCCGGTTACCTGTAATTGTTTCACAAGGTCAAATTCAGCATATGCTTTTTCTTTATAATCGGGGTTATGCAGTTTTTTGTAAAACTCCTGGTCAGGGATACTGTATTTCTCCAGCAGGTGCCGGTAAGCTTCATCATCGCATAAATCGCGTCCCTCGAAATGGAGGGCATATTGCAGATCTGCGGCAAAGGGAATGGCCAGGTCGTGATGATAATCCTTGAATACACATAAGGCAATGGCTGGTTTTTCTGAATTGGGGTACCAATCGCTCTGGTCAGGGTTAAATATATGCCATAACCAATCCTGACCGAAACGGACCCCTGTCCGCTCTTCCACCGTTTTATAGGCTTTTTGAATATACCCTGCTGTAACGCTGATCGGTTGCGGTTTTTCTGTAATAATCATGCCTCCGGACAACACTTCGAAGGCCAATCGGTCTCTGTATTCCTCAAACAGGTGGGTGATAACGGGGCTAAATCCAAAACACCAACCGCAATAAGCGTCATAACAATAATAAAGAGTCGGGCTCATACCGGGTATTACAAATAGTAAGTGGCAAAGTTAACCCTTTCTCAATAACCTGATTTACCCGCAAGGTAATTCGATACGTAACTCACATCCTGCTCCGGGGGCCGTCTTCAACCGGATATTACCTTTGTAATATTCCACCCTGTTACGGATATTATTTAACCCCATGCCTCTTTTAATGGCTTTTTCATCAAAACCCTGGCCGTTATCCTTTAAAAACAGGTGAATCCGGCTATTATAAATCTCTATTTCAATCGTTAATACCGATGCATGTGCATGTTTCAGCACATTGCTTATTTTTTCCTGAATGATGCGAAAAATGGATAATTTGATGTCTGGACTGATTTTATCCTCTTCCGGCTCCTGAATACAGGTCAGCAGGACCACTAATTTTCCGGATTGATTTATCTTTTCTACCAGATCATGGATAGCCACTACCAGCCCCAGGTCCTCCAGGGCATAAGGGCTGAGATTATGAGAAATATTCCTGATCTCCCGGATCACCATTTGAATATTGGCCGAGCAGGCGTCGATAAATCGGGCATCGGCCGGATTATTCCGGGCAATTTCCAGAAACAATTTGCAGGTGGTAAGAATCTGATTGACGTTGTCATGCAGTTCGGAAGAGATCTCCCTCCGCTCCTTTTCCTGCGCTTCCATGATCGCCTTGACAATCTCTCTTTTTTTCCGAACCTCTTCTTCGATCAGCATTTTTTCCAGGTTTCGTTGTTCGGTAACATCATGCATAGCCCCGATCATACGGATGACCTCTTTTTCGGGAGATCTCAGAATATAGGCCTTATCCAGAATGGTCCGGAATGTCCCGTCCATACATTGGAAGCGGTATTCCTGCTGCCATCGCTCGTCTTTTCCTTTTAAAGCCTTATCCAGGCTCATAATTACTTTTTCCCGATCTGCGGGATGGATATGTTCGAGGTTCAGATCGAAGGAACTGACGTCTTCCTGGTAGCCAAACAGCGTTCTGAAGCCTTCACCCCGGAAAATCCTGTTCTCCCCGATTTTCCAGTCCCAGATCGCATCGGATGTGGCCTTTCCGGCATAAACATAACGTTCATTGCTTCGGATAAGTTCCTCCCGGGTGTCGATCATCTGGGTAATATCAAGGGCTGTTCCACCGATCAGGCGGATCCCGTTTTCAATGCCCAGCGGAAATTTAAATACCTGCAGGGTAACGGTTTTTCCCTCTGCAGTTATTCCTTTTTCCGTTAACTCTGCCGGGCTATTACTTTTCCAGACGAGTTGATTACCCTTAATGTAAGAATCACAAAAAACAGGAGGGAAAAATTCATATATAGACCGCCCGATAGCTGTTTCGGGGAGACCGAATGTTTTTCTGTAGGAAGAGTTCATATAACGAAAACAGCCCCTTTCGTCCAGGATCCAGGTCAGGGTAGGTGTATTTTCCATAAAAGAACCGAAAGCGAAAGCATGTTCTGTACTGGAGATCCTTTCTTCCGCCTGTTTGTCAGTAACCTCCCGGATAACGCTGACATAGCCAATGGCCAAACCTTCCGAATCCGTTATGGTGGAAGCGTTGCATTCCAGGAAATGCTGTTTTCCATCCTTGCCGGTTTGGATCAATTCTCCTTTCCATTTTCCAAAAGCTTTTAATTTTTCCCAGGCAATTTCCCGGGAATCGGTAAGAAACTGATGCAGCAGCACTTCGTCGATGGATTTTCCCAAAACGTCTTCCGACCTATATCCATAAAGCTGGCATGCGCTCTTATTCCAGCTCCTGATGGTAAAATCAAGATCCATTGAAACCACCGCATCGGGAATATTATCGAGGATAAAGACCGAATGATCGGGATCCATGGTATCCACGAAATCCCGGAAGGAAGATTTGCTAATCAGAGACATTATGGTTGTTTTTCTACTGTGCTACGCGAATAAGGGTTGCTTGCCTGTTAAATCTTATTCCGTAAGAAATGAAAAACAAAGAACATATAAAAATTATTTTGAATTATTATTTTTTAATATTAAAAATAAACACCCCCCGGAAAGAATACATTCTTTCCGGGGGGTGATATGCAAATGATATTGTATTTATAATGCCTTTTCAGGTTATCCTCTTCTGCCTGCCGGACGGCTGCCGCCACCTGCACCACCGGAAGAAGCGCCACCGGAAGGTCTGCTTCCACCTCCGCCGGAAGGCCTGGGAGCACTATTATTGCCTCCTCCTCCGCCTCGGGAACCCTGAAAATTCTGGCTCCTGTTCTGACCGCGGTCGCGCATTTGCTGATCCCGGTTCAGGTTAGGAACCGACTGGTTGTTATTAGGCACCGGCCTCCATTGATTATTAGGCTGTCTTTGCTGCCATTGATTATTGGAAGGGTTGCGTTGATACACATTTCCGCTTCTGTCGGAATAAACATTATTGGATGATCCCGGACGGCCCTGAACGCCTGGCCTTGTTTCATTACCATTCCCAACACCTGGCCGGGTATCATTCGTTGCGGGACGTCCCCCGGGACGGGTTCCGCCTGGATTTCCAGCCTGGCCTTGCGGCCTGGTCAATCCATTATTTCCGCGGTTGAATCCGCCTATTGCCCTGTTATTATTGATTGTCCGGTTGTCGCGGGTGACCACACCACCCCGGTTACTATAAATATTGGTCCTGTAATTATTTACCGTTCTGTAATTATTAACGGTCCTGGTATGAGGCCCATAATACCCTGCCGTCCGATAACGGTTCCATACATATGGCGGACGATATACGCGCGGACCCCACCAGCCACCGCCTCCCCAGCCGCCTCCACCCCAGTATCCGTGCCCAAAGCCGATACCAAAATGAAACCAGCCGGACCCGTAGCCATAGCCCATACTCCATCCGGCCCAGGGGTTATAACCCATGTTAAAGCCCCAGGTCCAGGGACGCGGGTAATAATATCCGTTAAACCATGGATCATAATAAAACCCCGTACCGTAAACTACGGTAGGTCCGTAAATAAAAGTATTAAGATATCCAGGCGTATACCCCATATAAACATATTGAGGCGTTACATCATAGACATACACATATTTTATATTATATAAAGGGGAATTTGGAGGGATCCTGTCCACTTCATCGGGTCTTTCCGTAGAAACCGTCCAGGGTCCGGAAGGGCTGGGTGCCTGGAACCATACGCCGTTATCCACACTATAATATACGCCGTTATAGAGCACGACCGAGGAAGAAGTGTTCGTTGCATATTGCATATCCGTACCCTGCAAAGGCGCAAATTTTGGATCTCCGTTATAATTTACATCGGTAGTAGCCGTACTGCGGTCTACTTTGGCAGTTTGGGGGATCTGAGCATCCATAATGGCCTCCCGGGCAGCTTCTGTACCAGCTACACTCGCCAGAACATTATCCTTTGGCGATCCTTCAGGGATCCTTGCAAAATTAGCCGGAAGCGCATTCGATGCAATATAATGCCAGCCTCCGGTCAGAGAAGAGGATGTATACCACCGGCCGGAGATCAGGACAAAGTAATTTCCCGTGCTCTGATCCTGGAAAATATCATTGGAAGAATTACTGACGTAGGAAAGATCCGTTCCTGAAATTGGGCTTAAAGAAGCCTGTCCTTCGGATTGGATCAGTTCTGCTGGTGAAGTGCTGATAATGATGTCCGAAATTTCATTATCCTTTGTAGCTTCAGAAGAATCTACATAACCCGCATTGGCACTATTTGCAGCATCCACTGCACCTTTTACCTGGTTCAGATTGGATGGGACATTACCTGCCGGAGAATAGGGCCCGGTAGCATCCCTTGCAGTATACCAATGTTTGCCGCCATACAGGTAAAAAAGACCATCATTATTCTTTACAATCGTAAAAGGCGTATTTACTACCGCTTCCAGCCCCCAATCTTTATTGGTTTGCAATTTTGGCTGACCGTCGATCATGACCAGCAGGGAAGGATGATCTTTATAAATGATTCTGGGAGCAGTAGTATTCAGATCTTTTGATAATTTTTTCTGTTCCTGGTTCTGATCAAGGGAAGACAGTATTTCATCCAAAGACAGATCTCCGGCCACCTGGGGCAGGTTTGTCTCCAGAGCCGATTTTATACTGCCGGTAAAATTGTCGTCTGTCTGTCCGGGAAATTTGACATTGGGAACCTTGACGGATTGGATAATAACCCTGCGGTCGTCCCTGTCTGTTTCTACATTCGCAACAGACCAGAAAGTCCCGAAAACGGGATCCGTTTTGCCGCTATTGAGCACGGAAATAGCCCACCTGGACTTCAAAATATTGTCAGAAAAAGCCTCTGGCTGAGGCTGATAGATTTTAATCACCGTTCCATCATCCGTAGAAAAGCTTTTTGGCCATTCCTGCTGGGCCTCCTGTGCAAAAGCGGAGCCTGCAAGAAAAAGGACACAAAAAAGCGGAACTAAACTATTCCGGATCGCGTTCATATGTGTTTGTTTAGCATTTAAAATAGGTCATTAGACAAGCGCAATTTTAGTGCCTGCTATAACAGGCGACTCATCTTGCTTATGTATGACCTTTTCCGGGGACGAAAGTTTGATCTGTATCTAAAAAGAAATTGTTAAAATTGACGGGTTTAATGCGCTTTCTACCTGTTTTAATGCGCTTCCAGCCAGTTTACTCCCGAGCCTACTTCCGCATTGGCGGGTACTTCATTAGGCAGAGGGAGGGCTGTCTGCATACAACGCATGATTATGGGTTTAATTATATCTATTTCCGTTTTATGGGCATCGAAGACCAATTCATCATGAACCTGTAATAACATTTTTGACCGGAAGCCCTGTTTCCTGAATTCCTCATCGATCCGGATCATGGCCAGCTTGATCATATCTGCAGCTGTACCCTGGATCGGGGAATTGATGGCATTCCTTTCCGCGAAACCGCGAACAGTGAAATTGGCGGAATTGATATCCCTCAGCCATCGTTTTCGCCCCATCAGGGTTTGGACATACCCATGCTCCCTGGCAAAATTGATCGTATCGTCCATGTATTTCTGGATATTGGCAAATTGTTTTTTATAGGTGTCGATGATTTCTTTGGCCTCTGCCCTGCTGATACCCAGGTTGTCCGCCAGACCAAAGGCTCCCTGGCCGTAAATGATCCCGAAATTGACGCTTTTGGCCTTATACCGCATTTCCTTGGTTACGTCCTTTTCTTCGACACCGAAGACCTTAGCGGCCGTAGCGGTATGGATGTCTTTACCTTCCCGGAAGGCGGAGACCATATTCGGATCAGCGCTAATGGCAGCGACTATACGCAACTCGATCTGGGAGTAGTCGGCGGATAAAAGAACAAATTCCTCATTGCGGGGGATGAAGGCTTTGCGGATCTCCCGGCCCCGTTCCGTCCGGATCGGGATATTCTGCAGATTGGGATTATTGGAGCTCAGCCGTCCGGTGACGGCAACAGCCTGTGCGTAACTGGTATGGACCCTTCCGGTTCTCTGGTTGACCATCAGCGGCAATGCATCCACATAGGTTGACCGTAATTTCGTCAGTTCCCTGAAAGCTAAAATGTCGTCAACGATCTGATGCCGGCTGGCCAGTTTTAACAAGACATCCTCGCCGGTCGCATATTGACCGGTCTTTGTTTTTTTTGCTTTGGGATCGAGCTGCAATTTTTCGAAAAGAACTTCGCCCAATTGTTTGGGGGAAGCCAGGTTGAACCGGACTCCGGCCAGTTCGTAAACCTTTTCCTCTGCAATTTTTGCATCCTTGTCCAACTCTTTGGAATATTCCTTCAAAAAGTTCATATCCACGTTGATCCCTTCGAATTCCATAGCAGTCAGCACTTTTACCAGTGGATTCTCCACTGCGTAAAAAACTTTTTCCACTTCTTTCGTTTTCAAAAGGGGAAGGAAAACCTGTTTTAACTGCAGCGTAATATCAGCGTCCTCCGCGGCATAATCTTTTATCTTTTCCAATTCCACATCCCGCATATTTCCCTGCCCCTTTCCTTTTTTGCCGATGAGCTCCTCAATATGAACGGGTTCATAACCCAGGTATTGGGCACTAAGCATATCCATACTCCGTTTGCCTTCAGGCTCTATAACATAATGGGCCAGCATAGTATCGAATAAAGGCCCCTTCAGTTCCACGCCGTACCATTTCAGGACAAGCAGATCGTATTTCAGGTTCTGACCGATCCAGGTAACGGAATCCAGGTTAAAAAGAGGTGCAAATGCGTTAAGGATCGTTTTGGTGGCTTCCTGGTCCGCAGGACAGGGAACATACCAGGCCTCTCCCGGTTTACAGGAAAAACTCATTCCGACCAATTCGACAGCATTGGCATCGATGCCGGTTGTTTCCGTATCGAAACAAATTTCCTTTTCCAGAGATAATTGTTTCACCAGACCGGCGATAGCCTGATCGCCAACGATAGCGGTATAGATATGACCGGAATTCAGGATACTTTTATCGACCCGCAGTCCACCTGCTTCAACTCCTTCGGTTTCGCCAGGGTCACCTTCACCTACGCCCGAAAGGTCCTCTCCCTTTTCTACGGCAGCTTCCATGCGGTTTGCCGCTTCTTCCAGTTTTCCTTCAGCGGGTGAGGTTCCGCCGGGAGCACCCTGCTGTTTAGCGCCTGGTAAGGGAGTTCTGTTTTTCGCGGTCAACGGTTTGCTCTCCACGATGTTTCCGAAAAGATCTTTCTGCGTCCCTTCCGGCGCAACGGCAGTTGGCGATAGGAAATCATCTCCCAGTATCCTTTTGCCTATAGCCTTAAATTCAAGCGATGCAAATAATTCATTCAGGATGCCCTTGTTCCATTCTTTCAGCTTAAAATCTTCCTCATGGAACTCAACGGGAACGTTGGTAATGATAGTGGCCAGTTTTTTACTCATCATGGCCAGGTCTTTTCCTGCCTTTATTTTTTCCCCAAGCGCCCCCTTTATTTTTTCGGCATTGGCCAGCACATTTTCGAGGGTCTCATATTCGGCCAATAATTTGGCAGCAGTCTTTTCGCCCACACCCGGAATACCGGGGATATTGTCTACGGAATCCCCCATTAGCCCCAGTATGTCGATCACCTGTGAAACATTTTTGATATTCCATTTTTCACATACTTCCTTTGGTCCCATGATCTCGATACTTCCACCCTGGTAAGGAGGTTTGTAGATCTTGACCTGGTCCGAAACCAACTGGCCATAATCTTTATCGGGAGTGACCATATAGACTTCGTATCCGGCAGCCGCAGCCTGCACGCTTAGGGTACCGATAACATCATCGGCCTCGAATCCATCCATTTCCATAATAGGAATGTTAAAACCACGGATAATGGCTTTGATATCCGGGACGGCACTGGATATATCTTCAGGTGTTTCCTGGCGGTTGGCCTTATAGTCCGCAAAATCCGTATGCCTTTCTGTTGGTGCACTCGTATCGAAACATACGGCCATATGAGAAGGCTGCTGATTGATGATCAGGTCTACCAGGGCATTGGTAAAACCGAACTGGGCATTCGTGTTTCGTCCTTTGGACGTGACCCTTGGGGCGCGGATCAGGGCATAATAAGCGCGGAAAACCAGCGCATAGGCATCAAGCAGGAATAGCTTTTTTTTCATAAGCGAAGTTAAGTGTTTCGTGGTAAGGGCGTAAAGGCTACCTCTTCATCTCCGCCAGTTTTTTCTGCTGACTGAACATTTCATCACGCAGCCGGGCGGCTTCCATAAAGTCAAGATCCCGGGCAGCCTTTTCCATTTCTTTTTTTGTCTTGCCGATCGCCTTTTCCAGTTGCGGAATGGTGTTATAAACGATCTGCTCTTCGGCAGCGATGGTCACCAGGTCTTCATCCGGGGCTATGGCATTGGGGTTGCCCGCATCATAACCTTTGATATCCAGGACGGAGGTCTGGGCAAAAACCTGTTCTTTCGATTTTATGATCGTCCTGGGGGTAATGCCGTGTTCCAGGTTATAGGCGATCTGTTTTTCCCGCCTGCGCAGGGTCTCATCCATGGTCCGCTGCATGCTTTCGGTGATCTTATCGGCATAGAAGATCACCAAACCGTTCACATTACGGGCAGCCCTTCCTGCTGTCTGCGTCAGTGATTTTTCATTACGCAAAAAACCTTCCTTATCGGCATCCAGGATAGCCACAAGCGATACCTCCGGAAGATCGAGCCCTTCTCTCAGCAGATTTACGCCCACCAATACGTCGATAACACCCAGCCTTAGCTGGCGAAGGATCTCCACCCTTTCCAGGGTGTCCACTTCACTATGGATATATTTGGATTTGATATTAATCCTGTGCAGGTATTTATCCATTTCTTCCGCCATTCGTTTGGTCAGTGTCGTGACCAGAACCCTGTCTCCTTTCGTTACCCTGTCATCGATTTCATTCAACAGGTCATCGATCTGGTTGATGCTGGGCCGGACTACGATGGGAGGG
Source organism: Flavitalea flava (assembly GCF_054461575.1). Taxonomy (NCBI): domain Bacteria; kingdom Pseudomonadati; phylum Bacteroidota; class Chitinophagia; order Chitinophagales; family Chitinophagaceae; genus Flavitalea; species Flavitalea flava. The sequence continues at coordinate 135,880 of NZ_JBTLQH010000013.1, read as the reverse complement.
TCCAAAAGACCGGTTGGCCGTACGACCTGTTCGGTCACGATCCCCCCTGTTCTTTCCAGTTCATAATCACCGGGGGTTGCCGAAACAAAAATGGTCTGGTCTACCAGTGATTCGAATTCGTGAAAATTCAGCGGCCGGTTATCCAGCGCGCTTGGTAAGCGAAAGCCATAATCGACCAATACCAGCTTACGGCTCCGGTCGCCTCCGTACATTCCGCTTATCTGCGGTATTGTCTGATGACTTTCGTCGATCACGCATAAAAAATCTTTGGGAAAATAGTCTAGTAAACAGAAGGGTCTTGTGCCGGGTGTCCTCCGGTCAAAGAACCGGGAGTAATTCTCGACACCATTGCAATAACCCAGTTCCCGGATCATTTCCACATCATAGTTTACCCGTTCGCCGAGACGCTGCGCTTCGATATATTTTCCGGTATTTTTAAAATAGGTTACCTGTGCAGCCAGTTCATCCTGGATCTCATATAACACTTGCTGCATAATATCCTTGGGGGCCAGGTATAAATTGGCGGGAAAGATCGCGGCATCAGTCAGGGAGGCGATACGTTTTCCGGAGCTTATTTCAAAACTTTCGATCTCATCGATCTCATCTCCAAAAAAACTAATCCGGTATCCATAATCTACATAGGGGAGGTTAATATCCACCGTGTCTCCCTTTACCCGGAAATTGGCCCTTCCGAATTCAATCTCGCTGCGTTTGTAAAGGGAATTAACCAGGGCATGTAAAAAACCCTGACGGGAGATCGTTTGTCCTTTCTGAATACGCACGATCCCATTCTCGAATTCTGCGGGATTACCTATACCGTAAATGCAGCTTACGGAAGCGACAACGATAATATCCCTTCGCCCGCTCAACAATTGTGTGGTGGCCTGCAACCGCAATTTCTCCAGTTCTTCGTTGATGGAAAGATCCTTTTCAATATAGGTATTGCTTACCGGCATATAGGCCTCCGGTTGGTAATAATCGTAGTAAGAAACAAAATAACCCACGGCATTATCCGGAAAGAACTGTTTGAATTCCCCGTATAGCTGCGCCACCAGGGTTTTATTATGCGTCAGGACAAGGGTCGGCCGTTGAACGTTCTGGATCAGGTTGGCGATGGTATACGTCTTACCGGAACCGGTTACGCCCAGCAGGGTCTGGAACCTTTCGCCCTGTAAAACGCCATCGGTCAGTTGACGGATCGCTTCCGGCTGATCGCCGGCCGGAGAATAAGGAGCATGGATGTTAAATGGCATGGAAAAAAATTGAAAGAACGGGAAAGTTACCGAAAAAAAATACAGGCAAAATTACCGATTGAATAAATTTTACCGGTAAGGAATTAACATAACCGGATTGAATTTGTTCAGGGAGACTTTTTTAATGCTTTTTTAAAAGGGTCCCAGCTTATATTCAGCTTTCCATCTTCTCCCGTTTTTGCGCGAAGTCTTAGTGACACGCCTGTCTTACTGTTGGTCCCTTTGTTGGTGAGCGGATTGTCGGTTTTCCTTTTTTTCAGGTTGCTTAAGGGAACCTGAATGCTAAGATCAGCCCCTTTTTTCCAATCATAAAACCCTTCTGTGAAAAGGCTAAAGGCAGTAGATTGTATTTCCATCCGGTGAATATAAAGCGTAGTGCTGTCCAGATCCAACTGATTTTTTAATTCCGCAAAACGTATTTCAGAAAGATCCCGGTTCTTTAAGAAAGATTCCTGTATTTTGGCCATCGGTTCATAATTCAGCAGTTGCCCATCCTTAATGCTGAAGATCACGGTTCCTTTCAGGCTTTTGTTCACGATTTCAGCTTTGTAGTTTAACCTGCCGGTCATTTTTGCATCGGCTGTTAGTCTTCCTTTCAGGTTTTTATCGACAAGCCCTTTTTGCCCAAAATTATTAAAGGACCGGAAAAGCTCAGGGAGGTCTACCTGTTCCAGATGTGATTGAAGGGAGAACGGATTGTTCGTGCTATTCTGCAATCGGCGAATAGTAGCGCTCAGACTCAGGGATCCCGTCTTTTGCTCTACCTCCAGCTTATTCAGTTGGATCTCTTTATTGCTAAATAAAATATTTGCTTTCGCATGGGCACCGGAAAATTTTTGGTAATGGATATCGGCTGCTTCCAGCTGGAGGCGAATGACCCCATCCTGTAAAAAACGGTCAACGCGTGCGGAAACCGTTTGAAAAGGGACCTTCTTTTTTCGGACAGAAGCCGCAGCACCAGCCCCTCCTGTTCCGGCACCCGCCGCATTTGCCGTTTCTACAGGTTTGCCGGCGATTGCCGTAAAGTCCTGCAGATCCAGGTGTGGAGACGAAAGATTCAGGTTCATATTCAGGTTCTCGGGATCCCTGTCTATGAGGGTAACCAGATTGATGATATTGCCTTTCAACAAAATCTTGCTGCTTCCGGCACGTGCTTCCAGCTGATCGATGAAAAAGTCCTGGTCTTTAAAATGGATACGACCTGTTCCGCCGGTCAGCAGAAGACCATAGGGAATATAATTTATGGCCGCCGAATCGAGATCGATCCGGCCATTGATAGAGGCAACGGTACTGTCATTGGCGGAGAGCGGACCCTTATAGGATAGGTTTAAGGTGCAACTGCCTTTTTGCAATTGAAGAGTTTTGCTGCCTGAAAGTTCATTTAATTGCGATAGACCGAACGATGAATGCAGATCGCAGTCCAGGACAGGCATACGGAGATTGGTGATCGAAAGGGTATCGGCTTTTAATGGTATGTTTTCCCAGGATCCGGTGAACGAAAGGAGGCGGATCCCGGAGTTTTCATCCTCTCTTGGCTGGCGATGTACCCATTCATTAGTAAAGCTTCCCTTGAAAGATGCGTTGGTAAAACGCCCCACAGGAGTAGTGATTGTTCCCTTTTCCAGGGTGAGCCCCACGTTGATCAGCGGTTTTGGGTCATCTGCTGAACCGGCATCGATCAGGGCATTCACGCTTACAGGATTATCGATATCATATTGATCCAGTTTCTCCCGTAGGGCAGGGGTCAGTAATGATGTTATTTTCCTGTAGGAAATGGGGTCTGTCTGGATGGTGAGATTAAATGGGTCAGGAGAAACGGCCGGGAAAAAACGTGCGGAAAACCGAAAAGGGTCGCCGTCGATCTTCAGGGTAATTTCTTTGGCCTGGATGATTTTGCTGCCGGTATTGAATCCAAGTGTAAATCGACCGATGAGGGGTTTGTCTTTCAAAAAACTTCCTTTTTCTGTATTCAGACAGAAGTTCTTCACCAACAGATCGAGGTCCAGTTGAAGCAATAGATTTTTAGTATTGTCGCCGCTCTTATCATTTTTGACCAGCAGATCCAGGTGGCTGATATTGAAATGAAATAATTTGCGGCGATCCAGATTTTCAAGAATAAACTGACTGTTTGAAAGGGAGAGGGCAGGGACCGGCTTTCCTCCTGCCTCTTTGCCTCCTTGCACTCCCTCCGGTTTTTCCCGGGTGATAAGATCCCGGAGCAGACTGGTATTCGAATAACCCATGGAATCCGTGAACAGATAAATAACCCCTTGTTGAATAAATACTTTATTTACCCGTGGATGACCGGTAAACAAACTAAAGAAAGAGAGACGAACAAAAACATGTTCTGCATTCAACATGTCATGGTGATGTTGCGGCCATAAACTGTCATGCAGGGCTACTTTTGTAAAATGAAGACTTATCTCGGGGAAATGGCGGAAAAGAGAAATATCTATATCTCCGATAAGGGCTTCTCCATTGACCCTTTTGTTAAGTTCACTTCTTGCTTTTTGAAGAATCGACGCTTTGTTAAAAAGAACATAACCCCCTATCAGGATCCAGACCAGGATCAATAGGGAAAGGATCCCCCCGGCGATGCGCAACGTATATCGTAATGTTTTATTCAACAGTATGCATTTGTAAATTACGAAATCTCAGGCTTTTACCGGGGAAAGACCGGTCTTAAATAACCGAATGGCAAAAAAAAAATCCCGGATGAAGCCGGGATTTGAGTTTGGATGAATTATGGGTTAATCCCATTCAGGTACGCTGAGAATTTTTTGAGGACGGTGGCAGTAATCTCGATCTGTTCCTGCGCCTCTTTCCAGTTACGCTGTTCGATTGCTTCCCGTATACCCGGTAAGGTCTTTACGCCATACCCGGTATAAAATCCCGGGGCATAAATGGCATGCCGGTACCAGGAGCGGCGGGGAAGGCCGTTTTCGGTTAAAAGTTGCTGTTCGGCTTTATAAAGAGCGGTGTTAACCTCATCCCGTTTGTTTTCAGACAGGTCGGATATTTCCAGGGACGCTGAAAGACGGGTGGTCGATTTTTCCAGCCCGCTTAGGGCGTTCTGCAAGGATGCAAAATTCAGAAAAGGAACTTCATCCTTTGGAACAGGAGGCAGCAGGGTCACTGTCGGGTCTCCCGCATATCCATAATGTTTTTCTTTTATCAGTTGATTCTCCAGCGAAGTATTTTCTCTTAATTGATCAAGCTGGCTGATAAGATCGCTGGCATAACCATTGACGGTCTTATAAAAGGATTTAAAATCAAATGGGAGAAGTGGAGCGTTTGCCAGGCGCAGACTGGTTCGGCCTGCCGTTTGAGCCAATGTTACGCCATATTGAAACCCGGGGTCCTTAAAACGACGATAATCATCATAAGAATCATAAATGGAATGATATTCTCCACCTGGATCTTCTCCTCCAAACGCCAGGTTGAACGAAGGTATGCCGATATGCTGCAGAAAGGGCGAGAAGTCGGAGCCGGAGCCCAGAGCCCCGATCGTAAAGGTTTTTTTGGACAACAACTCTTTTTTGAGTTTGTTATTTGTTCCTGCTTCGATAAGGTCATGGGACCTTTTTCGTTCTGCAATGCTGATATGGGTTTCCGGATCGATGACATCCCGGGCCACTTCGTTGATAAAAGGCTCCAGGGCATGAGAACCTTCCGCACCTAAAAAACCCCTGCCGTTCCCGTCCGAATTAATATAGGCCACCGCTTTTTTTTGAAGTTCTGCGCTATGATACTCTACCCATTCTGTAGACCCCAGGAGACCGGGTTCTTCTCCGTCCCAGGCACAATATACCATGGTACGTTTAGGTTTCCAGCCAGTTTTGACCAGTTCTCCAATCGATCTGGCTTCCTCCAGCATGGCTGCCTGTCCACTAAGCGGGTCTCCTGCTCCGTTTACCCAACCATCATGGTGATTGCCCCGTATTACCCACTCGTCGGGCAATTGACTGCCTGGCAATTTTGCGACAACATCATGAATGGGTTTTATATCCCAGTTAAAAACCAGTTTGAGATGTACGGTGGTTTTTCCGGGACCGATATGATAGGTAAAGGGAAGGGCGCCTCTCCATTCCTCCGGCGCTACCGGACCTTCCAGGGCTTTTAGTAAGGGCGCGGCGTCATGATAACTGATGGGGAGAACGGGTATCTTCAGGATAGTGGTCACGTCTTTCCGATCCAGTCTTTTGGCATCTTTTGTCGCTCCGATACCGGGTGTTAGCGGGTCGCCCGGATAGGTAGGCATATCCATGACCGAACCTCTTTGTACGCCGTACTCGCTCTTAAAAGCACCTTTCGGATAGACATCCCCTTCGAAATAGCCGTCATCTTTCGGATCTGAGTAAATGATACAACCGATGGCGCCATGCTCCTGCGCTACCTTGGGTTTGATCCCGCGCCAGGAACGGCCGTATTTGGCGATTACGATCTTTCCTTTTACCGTAATGCCCATTCGTTCCAGGAGGTCATAATCCCCCGGCAAGCCATAATTGACAAAGACCAGATCACCGGTTACATCTCCATCGGGTGACCAGCAATTATAAGTAGGTAATTGTTCCCGGGTCTGTCCGGAAGTGGCGTCTTCCTTTAAGGCGGGTTCAGCCAGTAAAGCTTTATAAGGAACCGGGCCGGTCATTTCGAGCAAACGTTCCTTTGGAGTGGGAAATAACACATAGAAGGTTTCTATTTCCGTATCATAACCCCAGCTTTTGAATTTATTATAAATAAAGTCAGCTACGGCCTGTCCGCCTGGCGAGCCCACATGGTGGGGGTGTGCAGACATAATTCTGATAAAACTGTCGACGTTTTTTGCCAGCAGGTAACTATCGAATTTTTCTTCCAGGGCGAACTCCTGTTTGGCGGCTGTTTCCGGGTAGCCGGAAAGGGATTTCGGTTGAGCCCATGCTAAAGAGGTCAATAGCAAGGCGCTACAGGTGAATAACTGTTTTCTCATGTGTAATAATTGAAATTGATTCTATGGAAAATAAATAATCTTTTCATTATTTCCATTTAATATTCCGGGAGAGGGGAGGATTGGTTAAATGACGGGAAGACTGGTCAGGGGTCTCATTTTTGAAGACGTTTAATATATTGACTATAATCCGGAAGAATGATATCATAGTCTTCGTACATGAGGGGAGATGTAAGGATAAAATCAGCCGAGGAGCGGTCCATCGCGATCGGAATATTCCAGGCAACCCCTAACCGCAAAAGAGCTTTAATGTCCGGGTCATGTGGCTGGGCTTCCATCGGATCCCAAAAAAAGATAAGCACGTCGATCTTTCCTTCAGCGATCCGGCTTCCGATCTGTTGATCGCCCCCAAGCGGGCCGCTTAAGAACTTGCTGACCGATTGACCTAAGGACTGCTCCAATAATTTCCCGGTCGTACCTGTACCGTATAATCTGTGTTTGGATAAGGCCGTCCGGTTATAAAAGGCCCATTCGATTAATTCGCTTTTTTTGTTATCGTGTGCTACCAGGGCTATTCGTTTGGCCGGGCTCATTTTTCTGATGGTGGGTTGCATGACTGCTTTTGATTTATGGTATTACCTGTCAACTGTTTGTTCCGAAAAATTAAGATGGGAAGATAACCCGGTTTTAAGAAAAATATAACAACAATAAAGAAATTTTAAATGGAGAACTTCGTTTTGGCCTCTGTTGAAGATACAGGGTTGACTGAAGAATATTATTTGTCTTTCGATGGCTGGCCCTTATTAGGCATGGAATTTGCTTACTCAACCTTCCCCTGACCTTTTTACTAATTACCGTCTATGAATAAGGTTTTTTTACTTACTCTGATTACGCTTTGCTGTTGTTTTGCTTCACGTGCACAACAACCGGAGGTAGTTCCCGATTCTCTCGCTGATGCAATGCAGACGCAGTCTACCGGGAAGGACGGTGTATTCGTAAGTTTTTCTGCCGAAGTAAAAGAGTATAATAAAGTAGGATTACAATGGGATGTGGACAGTGTGGAAGAAGGTGATTATTTTATCATTGAGCGTGCTACCGATGGAAATCAATACGAAACGATCGGCGCCATACGTAAGACAGGTACAAGTAATCATTATGAACTGACCGATATTGCACCGCCAAACGGAACTGATTTTTACCGGATCAAATATAGCCCGCAGGGCGGAAGTCCCATCTATTCAAAAGCAGTACAGGTAAGCTTATCCGGCAATGTCGATTTTAAATTCTACCCCAACCCCGTTGATAAATTACTGATCATCCGTACTGCGCATGCGGTAGAAATTCAGGTGATAGATGCGGTAGGAAACAGCCGTCTGAACAAAAGATTAAATCCGGGAATACAAGTTATTAATATTTCCTTTTTGGAAAGAGGACGATATATCCTGCGAGTTGCTGATAAAGAGAGCAATAAGATCATTTCCAATCAACTTTTGAAGAATTAAAATAACCTTAAAAAAAAGATTACCGGAAAATGGTATTGCAGATTTGATTTGAATCCTCTACCTTTATCTCGGTTTTTCATAGGATATTGGATTTTAAAACGGGGTTGAATTTCTATTCAGACCCCTTTTTTATTTCCTGTAACGAAAGCGAAGATTTTAGAGCCTCGAAAACATTGAATGACTGAAGATTAGATGAGGCGTTCTTTTCTGTTCAACCCCCTGGTCTGTATAGAAAATCCGCGAGAAAATCCGGAATGCAGTGACACAGCACCAGGGCGTTTGGGTAAAATGAAATTTACAAAAAAAGGCTCCGGTAGATACCAGAGCCGTTATACTTACTAACCCAATTAAAATCTTCAGATTAAGCCGCTTGCATTTCTTTTACTTTCTCACGGATCTTCGTTTCAATTTCTGCAGCCAGCTCGGGATTATCGTGTAATAATTGTTTTACCGTATCCCTTCCTTGTCCCAGTTTATCACTGCCATAGCTGAACCAGCTTCCGCTTTTTTGAACAATACCCAGTTCCACGCCCATGTCGACAATTTCACCCATTTTTGAAATACCTTCTCCAAAAACGATATCGAATTCTGCTGCCCGGAATGGAGGAGCCACTTTGTTTTTGACCACTTTTACCTTTACCCGGTTACCCACTGCCTCATCACCGTCCTTGATCTGAGCCATTCTCCGGATGTCCAGGCGTACCGAGGCATAGAATTTCAAAGCATTACCACCGGTCGTGGTCTCGGGATTACCAAACATGACCCCGATCTTTTCACGTAACTGGTTGATAAAAATGCAGATGGTATTCGTTTTGCTAATGGTCGCCGTAAGTTTCCTGAGGGCCTGGGACATCAATCGGGCCTGAAGACCCATTTTACTGTCTCCCATTTCCCCTTCCAATTCACCTTTGGGAACCAGGGCTGCAACCGAGTCAATGACCACAACATCGAGCGCTCCTGACAGGATCAGCCGGTCGGCGATCTCAAGGGCCTGCTCGCCGTAATCCGGCTGGGAAATAAGCAAATTGTCGATATCCACGCCCAATTTCAGGGCATATGCACTGTCAAAAGCGTGTTCAGCATCGATAATTGCGCACATGCCGCCTTTCTTTTGCGCTTCTGCAATAATATGTATGGCAAGAGTGGTTTTACCGGAAGATTCCGGGCCATATATTTCAACCACCCTTCCCTTTGGCAAACCGCCTACGCCAAGGGCCACATCCAAACCAATGGATCCCGTGGAAATGACTTCCATGGCGTCCTGGCTTTTTTCATTCATCATCATCACACTCCCCTTCCCGAAATCCTTATCTATTTTGTCCATCGTCAGCTTTAAAGCCTTGAGTTTTTCTGCGTTTGACATAATCGTTGATTTTTTGTTCTACCAAAATTATTGATTAAGTGAAGGTAGAATAATTATTTTATACACACTAATTATTTTAGTATTTTACTAACTAATTTTTTTGGCCGGACTTGACCGGGTGGTTATTTTTTCAAAACACTTTTAGGAAACCTTATCGGGCAAGGTTCCGGTAATACAGAAGCAATCTTTTCTTGCCCGGGCAACCGGATATCCGTAAACTGCATTTAGCTATATAAATACCACGTAACAGACTTTTTTACGAAATGGAGATAATTGAATGGATCACAGAGGCAAAATCAGGTAGTGCTGCGGCCCAAAAATGCCTTTTTGACCTCCTGGCAGACAGGATGATGGTTGTTTGCTGCCGTTATGTAAAAAACAAGGAAGACGCAGAGGAATTGGTTTTGGACGGATTCTTTAAGTTTTTTACTCACTTATCCGGATTTCAATACCAGGGAGAAGCGGCTTTATTTGCCTGGTTAAAAAAGATCATGGTCAGGGAATGCCTGATGTTTCTTCGGAAAAAGAATGCTTTTGCCCTTCTGACTTATTCGGAAACTCCTGACATTCCCTTTGAAGAGGACGGACTTGCTAATTTATCTGCAGAAGAGATCTTCTCCCTGATCGTTCAATTGCCGGTAGGTTACCGTACTGTTTTTAATCTGTATGTAATGGAGGGGTTCGAACATAAAGAGATCGGGGAAGAATTGGGAATTGCGGAAGGGACTTCCAAATCGCAACTCAGCAAAGCCAAAATATTATTAAAAAAGTTGCTAATACAAAAAGGGGTCAATTATGTCAAAAGAAAAACCCGATGATTTTTCATCCTGGAGCGAAAGGCTGGAACGACGTGAAGGGATTTCGGGGCTGAGCCTGGCAGACAAGGGGGCCGCCTGGGAAAAACTGTATGGCAGGCTGAAGCAGCAGCAACATAGGCCGACGTCACAAAAGGACCATATGCTCCGGAAAGACCCAACGGGTCAAAAGGACCCGGTCCTCCAAAAAGGAAGAATCGCAGGGTCCTGGTTTTGGATCGCCGCTGCCTGCCTGTTTATAGCGCTTATCCCCGCTGCCATTCTGTTTAAAGGGGTTATCCAAAATAAAAACGGCGAAAGCCAAAAGGACAGGAACATGGCCATCGGGACAGATTCAAAATTACCGGCCGACCCGGCATCTCTGGAAACCCTGGCGATGCCTGCAAATCCGGCGCACAAAAAAAAGGGCACGCGGAAGCCGTTAAACAATACAAAACCTGAGTTTCCCGATACAACGGCTGACCAGACCTTATCTTCCAAAACCCGGCAAGAGCAAGAGATTTTAACCGGGAAAGAAACTTCCGGGGTTTCAACTTTTTCAGCGGGAGATTCAGCTTTTTTATCCGCAATGCCCTTTGTCAGGGCTGTTGACTCCGGGCTGCATATTGCCCAACAACCTGTTTTCCACCCAAAAAGGAAAATAGCATTAAGAGTAGTTCATATAAATGAAATAAATGAGCCCGCAATAACAGGACCTTCTTTAACCAGCCTTCCGGCGGAAGGAGGATTCCGGATCAACCTGGGTTACCGGGGGAGGCTCAGTCATCCATCGGTTGCGGCTTTCCAGCCAGATCCATCTTTTCTGAAAATTAAAACGTCTTCTCAAAACCAGTAAAAACATGAATAAAACAATTAGGCTGGTGCTTGGCCTTCTAAGCATCACGGGGATCGTTTGTGCCCAGGAAAACAAAAATACCGGCACCACCGGCGCAGATAAAATCTTCGAACTTCCCCCATATAGCATTGAAAGACGGTTTCGCATCGATCTGGAAAAAGGAAATGTCCTGCAGATTGAACTGGGACAATTGTCCGATCTGGAAAAGTTCACCAATATCGATTCCCTGTTGCTGGTTTTCCTCAACGACATGAAAAATTTCTCCGATTCCCTGTCCGATCACCTGTCTTCGAAACGCATTGATTATATAATGGATGCCTCCGGGAAAAAAAAGATCCGTTTCAGACAGTTCCGTCCGGATGGGAGTAGCTTTTTATTGGGCCAGGGTGAACCGGCCGCGTTGAAACTGGAGCAGGATACCATTAATATCATTTTTATCTACCATTCGCCGGGTAAGCCCTCCGGGCATGCGGCCTTCGTGGTTCACTACGATCAGATAAGCCTTTACCTTAATCAGTACAATGAATTAGTGAATTACGTCACTGGTGGATTAAACTCCAAAATGAGTTGGCTTCAGAAGAACCTGTCAGGCAACTGGACCCGGGATAAGACCGGAAAACTATACCTGGTGGCAGACCCCTCCATCACCGCTCCTATGGACAGAGGTCATGTTTCTCCTGTCAATGATTACCTGTCCCCGGCTATTTTTGCGAATGCACAAAACTATAAAAACCTTTTTGCCCCTTCTTTAAGCCTGGGAGCCTTTTTACATATCAATCACGGAAGGACTGTTCATGAACTGGGTTTTTATTGGGAACCTGTTTTTCTTTTCGCATCCAATACCCAAGGCCATCTGCAGACCTATCGCAATGATTTTCTCGTCGTCACTTATGTAAGGGAGCTGGCCAATGAAAAGGATCAGGGTAAAGATGAATTTCTCAAACCCGCAATTTCCCTCGGTTATAAAATATATAATCAGGGTGAGTATTTTGAGAAAAACAGTTTCCGGCTAGGGACAGGAAGGCTGAAGTTATTTCAGGGGAAAACGATACTGGAACCATGTATCTATTTCCATGATTTTTTTAGGGGTGTAACTCCCGGCCTGAGAATAAGTCTTAGATTTTAAAACAAAGACAAATAACCGTTTCAGCAGGGAATATCCGAAAAAGGAACGCTAAGGCAAAAGCCTATTGAATTTTCTTTTCCCAGCCATCCATTTTCTTTTCCAGGACTTCCAGCGGCATGCATCCATCTTTAAGGATCTCGTCATGAAAATCAGCCAGGCGGAATTTGTCTTTCAGGTCTGCCTGGTATTTATTACGGAGTGCCCTTATTTTAAGGGCGCCGATCTTATATCCTAATGCCTGTCCCGGGATCGCCATATAACGTTCGATCTCGGCTGTTGCACCTTCCTCACTGATGGCCTCATTGTCCATCATATATTTTATAGCTTCTTCACGGGTCATGCCTTTGGTATGAATGGCTACATCCACTACCAAACGGATAGCGCGATGTATTTCATCACCCAGGGAACCCATATACTGGTAAGGATCTGTATATAGACCTAATTCTTTCCCCAGTGATTCGCAATACAGGGCCCATCCTTCCTGGTATGCGTTGTTCCCTCCGAAACGGCGGAAGGATGGCAGGAGCGTGTCTTCCTGTTGAAGGGAGATCTGGTAATGATGACCGGGAATAGCTTCATGCAGAAACAGGGATTCCATGCCGGAAGTAGTATTGAAACGGGTGGCATCCAGTATGGGAATATAAAAGATACCCGGACGTTTGCCATCCGCGGAACCTTGGTTGTATTCTGCACTTGCGCTTGCCGCACGAAAAGCCTCCGTCTGCCTTATCTCAAACCCGGTTTTAGGGGTATGATTGAACATTTTTTTCAATTGTGGCTGCATAGTTTGATGAATAGTCTCAAAAGCAGCCAATACTTCTCCGGGTGTTTTATAAGGTGTGAATTTTTTATCCGTTCTCATATAAGAAAAAAATGCAGGCAGATCTCCCTTAAACCCAACCAGTTTTCGAACACTATCCATGTTCTTTCGGATACGGGCTACTTCATTAAGACCGGTCTCATAGATCTCTGCCGGAGATTTTGATGTCGTGGTCTGATCCCTGACCAGGTAGGCGTAATAGGCGTCTCCATTGGGTAAAGACCCAATTCCGGAAGAGTTTCTTGCCTTTGCCAGGTATTCGTTCTTTAGGAAATCAGCCAATTTTTTGTAGGCCGGGACAAGTTCTCTGCTGATCAGCTTTACATAAGCTTCCCGTAAGTTTTTTACAGCAGCAGTGTCCGTAAAGTCCTTAAGTTTGGCAACAGGACCATAAAAAAGACTTTTTTCCGGTTTGTCTGTAACCATGGCCTCCATCTGGGGAATTATTTTAAGCACTAAAGTGCGCGGCAGCACAAAGCCCGAATCCATTCCTTTCCTGAAATAGACGATTGCACTATCCACCCAGGGACCAAATGCGTTTGCCCGGCGGATCCAGTCTTCATGGTCCTTAAGCGTGCGGAATGGCTGAAATCCTTCCCCGCTGCCCAATTGACCAAGAGTCAGCGGTAAGGCATAGAACTGATTGAAGGGAATATAATTGCTGTGATAATTCAACCCATCAAGACGTGTTCTCACTTCCCAGCCGAGGATGGCATAACTAAGGCCGTCATTTTCATTCAGGGTCGACGGATCCAAGCGGATAAGTTCGTCCCGAAACGACATATAGAATTTTTTTAATGAGTCCCGGTAATTGTCGGTAAACTCGGCCGGCAATAAATCATTGTACCGATCCTCTCCATTTTGTGTGGCGAGTAAAGGGGAAAGCCTCATCTGCCCTGCATAATAATCGTCCAGGAGCCTGGCAAACTCTTTATTGTTCCCACCGGTATTGTGCTGTTCAGCCGGTTGATTTTTCGGCATCAGTTTACAGGAGGCGAGTAATAAGGCTAAAGATGCAATTAAAAATAAATGTCTCATTGCGCATATCATTTAATAAATAAAAATATACAAGCAAAATAATCATGGCAAATTAGCTGAATAAGCCTTCTTAAATCCGTAATTCGCCTTACAGCTGTAAAATTGGCATTAAATTAGCCTTAATTTTATCAGTAACAAATTAGCTTATTTAGTTTGTTCAATTATCTTTGACGTTCTTATTCCCGATCGCATAATCATTAGCGGTGAAAGAATAATTTAAAAAATTTAAAAAAAAGGATATTACTATGAAGCTTAAACAAACCCTGTTGTTCGTCGCCCTTTCCGTTTTTATGTTTTCCTGTGTCAGTAGCAAAAAATACAAATCTGCCTTGGGAAAGATCGATTCTTTGACCGCCGCTAATGCAAAACTGGCCGGGGATCTGAAAAATTGTACGGATCTGACCGCTTCGGATGCCACCAAGCAGGCAGCTCTTCAGGCCCAGATCGATGCGCTAAACAAACAAATCGATTTCCTGAAACAGAATCATGATGCGACCCTGTCACAATTGCAGAGTTTGTCGGTAATTTCCAACTCACAGGCTGAAAGCATTAAAAAATCTCTTGACAACATTGGTTCCAAGGATGCTTACATTCAAAATCTGCAAGCGGAACTCGCTCATAAAGACTCTCTGAATATGGCCCTGGTGATGAACCTGAAAGGTGCTATCGGCAACCTGGATGACAAGGACATCAATATCAAGGTCGACAAAGGCGTAATTTATATCGACATATCTGATAAATTGCTCTTTAAGAGCGGCAGCTACGATGTAACGGAAAGCGCAAAGGTTGTATTGGGTAAAGTAGCAACCGTGCTTAAAGCTCAACCAGAAATCGAATTCCTGGTTGAAGGCCATACCGATAACAAAGCTTACCACAGGCCTGGTTTACTTAAGGATAACTGGGATCTCAGCGTAAAACGCGCTACTTCCGTTGTAAGGATCCTGCAAAAACAATATGGACTGGACCCCGCTCATATTACAGCAGCTGGTCGCGGCGAATATGTTCCAGTATCAGCTAACGATACAGAAGAAGGACGTGCAGCTAACCGTCGTACCCGTATCGTGATCCTGCCTCAGCTGGATCAGTTCTTCAAATTGCTGGAGAAGAAATAAACTGATATATATTAAATAGATTATATAAAAAAAGGGGCCATCCGGCCCCTTTTTTTGCGTCATAGTGCAATAAAAATTTAGCACCGTGACGCAAAAGCTCTTATTATTGAGCAAGCTCAAGGGGCCATCCGGCCCCTTTTTTTATACCCCCTATATCATTTTATGATCGTAAGAGCGTTATGTATAAGTCGATCAAAATGAATTAGTAGGCGGCTTTTATGAGACCAACCTTGCTGAAAATAGTGTGTTCTTTGCTGAGTGCCCTTTTTTTCCTTCCATGTCTGGCAGGCAAGGAGGGGGCGCCAATTGCCCAAAATGGGGTATTGGATCTGCGCAACATAGATTTTTCTGATAAAAGGGTGGCTCTCGATGGCCAATGGAATTTCTATTGGAATCAATTGCTGCCTCCTGATAGCCTGAAGACCGCAACCGGAGGAATACTCGTCCCTTACCCCTGCTTATGGAAAGATCTTCGGCTGAATGGGCGGCCAATTCCTTCCCAGGGTTTTGCCACCTATACGCTTACCATTCTCCTTCCTGAAAAAAGGGGCAGGATTGGCTTTGAGGTACCCGATGTTTATTGTGCATACAAATTATTTGTAAACGGTGTAACGCAGGCACAGAACGGTGTTCCCGGTAAGACCACTGAAGAAGCCACTCCTTTTTGGGCAACACGTACTATTGTGCTACCGCCCGGAGAACCGGATACACTGGTTCTGGTGATGCAAATGTCCAATTTCTGGCATGCTAAGGGAGGAACCTACAAACAAATATGGATTGGAGACAAGGACCTCCTGTTTCTGAAAAAAAACAGAGATTATGCCTATGACCTGATATTGGCAGGTTGTATGTTCATGGGCGGTTTATTTTTCCTGGGGTTATACGTTTTTGGCCGCCATGATAAAACGACCCTGTATTTTTCCCTTTTTTGCGTTTTTTATACTTACCGGATGGTGGGCACCAATGCCTATGTATTGCACAACCTTTTTGCCAACCTGAACTGGTTCGTTACCATCCGTCTCGAATATATCAGTTTATCCCTTTGCGCCTTCCTTTTCACCAGATATACGCAGCACCTTTATCCGGATGATGCCCATCCGCTTATCATGAAGTATATGGGATGGTTCTGTATGGCTTATAGTGTCCTGATTGCGCTGGCCCCTCCCATGATCTTCACCCGGTTCCTGAATATTTTTCTGGTCATCATGTTCCTGTGCACCTCTTATGCTTTGTATGTTTTTTTCCAGGCAGCCAGGCATAAACGAAGCGGCTCTTTGTTTGCCCTGCTCAGCACAGCGGTTATGTTAGGAATATTTTTCCTGATCAACATGGAATATTTTGGGATTATTACTTCCATGAAAGCCGTGGTCTTTACGGGGTATATTTCCTTTTTCTTCCTGCAGTCACTTGCTTTATCCCATCGGTTTGCCCATACCTTCAAACAAGCCCATTTCAAGGCCCAGCAAGGCCTGAAGGCCAAGTCGGAGTTCCTGTCCACTATGTCACATGAGATCCGTACGCCTCTGAATGCAGTGATCGGGATGACCCATCTTTTGCTTCGTAATGAACCCCGGGGAGACCAGAAAGAGGATCTTGACGTATTGTTATTCTCTGCCAATAACTTGTTATCCATCGTTAATAATATTCTTGATTATAATAAAATTGAGGAGGGAAAGATCGGCTTCGAAAATATTCCCCTGGATCTTTCTGTCATCGCGCACAATATTGTTGCGGGATTAAAAGGGGCAGCAGAAGAAAAAGGGGTGCAACTGCTGTTCCGGATCGATGAGCGTCTGGATAAAAAGCTGATCGGCGATCCCACCCGCACCATCCAGGTAATAACGAACCTTGTGCATAATGCGATAAAATTCACACGGGAAGGATCCGTTTGCTTAAAAATTCAGGTGGATTCTCTTACGGCGGATGCGGCGACCCTTACCATCCTGGTGGAAGATACCGGCATTGGGATAGCTCCCGAAAAACAACATATGATCTTTGACCGGTTTACGCAGGCGGATTCTTCCACCTCCCGCAGTTATGGCGGTACCGGACTGGGCCTGGCCATTACCAAACGCATATTGGAATTGCAAAAAGTGACCTTACAATTAAAGAGCGAGCCCGGAAAAGGGTCTGTCTTCTTTTTTACGCAAACCTTTCCGTTAAGTACGGAAAATGCAGGGGAAGGGCAGACCTGTTTTCAGGCGGCCAAACAGGATAAACAATTACAGGGAATTTGTTTATTGTTGGTGGAAGATAATCCGCTGAATGTGTTGGTTGCACAGACTATCCTGGAAAAAAGCGGGGCTTTGGTCGAAGTCGCCGGAAACGGGTATGAGGCACTTGAAAAACTGGATTCTTCCCGCCACCATTTAGT
The DNA here is from genome assembly GCF_054461575.1 of Flavitalea flava. Lineage (NCBI taxonomy): Bacteria > Pseudomonadati > Bacteroidota > Chitinophagia > Chitinophagales > Chitinophagaceae > Flavitalea > Flavitalea flava. The sequence continues at coordinate 118,715 of NZ_JBTLQH010000013.1, read as the reverse complement.
ATTGATGGATCTGCATATGCCGGTGATGGATGGATATGAGGCGACAATCTTATTACGCAAAAGAGGAGAGACCCTGCCCATCATCGCACTTACCGCCAGCACGCCAAAGGAAGTAGAAAGCGAAGCCTTCGCGGCCGGCTTGACGGATGTCATGGTAAAACCATTCAACCCCGATGATCTGTACCGGGTGATATTACAATATGCCAGGCAGGGTATCCCGGAAAATTCTTAGACACTCTTTGGACCATCGGTCTTAGGGCCATCGCTCTTCGGGCCTTCAGTCTTTCCGGGAGCTTCGTCATGTCCTCCCATGACCTTACTCCAAAGACCCTTGGCTTTATCTGCCAGGTCCTGCAATTTTTCACCGGCCTCACCTAACTTTTCCTGAACCTCGTCTTTTAAATGGTTCAATTCTTCTTTGGTTTCCCCTGATTTTACTTTATTCCAGGTTTCTTCTGCCTTTTGTTTGAGGTGTTCAGCCAGCTCATCGGCCTTGTTGGATAGATCATGCAGCTTTTCAGCGGCCTCGTCTTTCAATGCATTGGCTTTATTAGCCCAGGAATCATTTGTGTCTGGCATAACAAAATTTTTAAAATGATAAAATCAGTTTAGCTTATTTGAGAAGGTTTAGGGCATTCAGCCAGGCAGGGCGCTTACTTGCCCAGCTGCTGAGGAAAGCCGCCGGTTTCAACCCCCCTTCCAGGTTCTTGAGCAGGCCTCCTGCCGCTGAAAGGGATTTAACCGTTCCCGCTGCCTGTGTCAGGCTGGCAATATTAAACCCTTGTTTGAACATTTCGGGATTTATAAACCCGGCCAGCGAAGAAATGCTTTTCCCCATGGAAGCGGCATCGGATACTTTACCTGCTGCACTTAACCAATTGGTCTTTCCTCCACCTGCCCATCCGGGGAGGAAAGAACTGGGTTGAAGAGCCCCGGAAAATTGGGACAACAGGCTGCCGGCATTAGCTTTGGAGCTCACTCCTGCCTTGGTAAGGACAACATTTAATTGTGCCTGGGAATTAAATACGGTAAGACTCAGGGCCAATACCAGGAGAAGGCTGATCTTTTTCATTGGTGTTTTCTTTTCCATGATCTTTATTTCTAATGTAACATCTTTTTTTTATATACAGATCATTGGCAGGTGATTTTTGGCGGATTGATGATCAACCTTTTTTTTACCGCCGGAACCGGGCTTCTTCAAGGTCAAGTTCAAATTCTTTGTTACGGAGCAATTCTTCGGAATAGAGATTTTCGTGACGCATGATCGACAATTCATGACGCTGAACCTCTACTAATTCCAGTAATAATTTTCGATACCTGGGTAAAAAAGACGCGGAAACCTCAGCAGTATCTTCTTTTATCAGTTTTTTATTAGCTATCTCGACCATTCTCTCATAACGGGTTTTCAAACGGTTAAAGGCTTCGATAGTGCTGGCTTCCTCGCCATATTCGGTGGTAATATAGGCCAGTGCGGTACCTGCCAGCTTCAACCGGATGGCTAGTTTTTGCTCCTCCTCATTTTCCTGTACTTCGATCTTCATCAACCGGACCAAAAGGGGAAGGCTCAGTCCCTGCAATACCAGCGTGAAAAGGATTACGGTAAAAGTGATAAAGAGGATCAGGTTACGATGAGGAAATCCCGCTCCTCCGGCCAAACTAAATGGAATGGCCAGAGCGGAAGCCAAAGACACCACTCCGCGCATACCGCTCCAGCCAACGATAAAAACACTTTTCCATCCGGGATTTGGCTCAGTTTCCCGGATTCTCTTATTCAGGATCCTGGGCAGAAAAGCCCCCGGATAAACCCAGGCAAGACGGATAACGATGGTGACCAGGCTGATGACGACGCCATATATGATCGCAGACTGTAAAGAGTATTGACCCAGACTCCTGGTTATGTCCGGCAACTGCAGCCCTATCATGATAAACACGATGCCGTTCAGCAGAAATACCAGGATACTCCATACGCTTTGGGTTTGCAACCGGGAATTATAGGAAAATACATCATGGGAACAATAACTGACGAATAGACCTCCGCTTACTACTGCGAGAACACCGGAAAAATGAAAATGTTCTGCGGTTATATACATCAAATAGGGGCAGATCAGGGAAATGGCTGTATCGATACTGGCAGTAGTAGGTAACCACCGGTGAATGGCATAAACGACAAAACCTATGGCCAGCCCGATCAAAATGCCCATAGAAGCAACCAGGAGAAAACTAAATCCTGCTTTCCAAAATATGAACTGGCCGGTAGACACAGCGACCAGGGCAAACCGGAAAACGATCAGACTGGAAGCATCGTTTATCAGGCTTTCTCCTTCCAGTATGGTCACAACCCGTTTGGGGATTTTTAAATTTTGCAGGACGCTGGTGGCGGCAATGGCATCAGGAGGGGAAATAATACCGCCTAATACAAAACCCAGGGCAAGCGAAAAATCAGGGATCATAAGATGGGAAACATAAGCAACCGCTCCCGCTGTGAAGATAACCAACCCGAAAGAAAGCATACCGATGGGGCGGCGGAACTGCCAGAACTCATGCCAGGGGGTATTCCAGGCAGCCGAATATAATAAAGGCGGAAGAAAGATGACAAAAACCATATCCGGTTCCAGGGTAATATGAGGGATGCCCGGAATCAGGCTGATGAACAGACCGGAGATCACCAGAAATATAGGATAAGAAATGTGCAGCTTCTCGCTTAACATCGACAACATGGATACGACGAAAAGAAGCGAGATGATAAGTAGTAGATTGTCTTGCAGCATAGTTACTGTAATTTAAAATATTATCGCCAATTGGGGAATTTATTGCCCGGTTCCCGATCCCTCTGTTCTTTTCTGATCAGTTGCCGGTAGTCCGATGGGATGCCCGGAGGATTGGCATAGTTTTTCTACTTCTTATTGGGGGAAAAGGCCTTGAAGTATTTTGCGAAACTTAAAAAACACCAACATGAGATCAACCAACAGGAGACCATTAGCCATATGTATCCTTGTTTTGACCCTTTTTTCGGCCTGCAAGGGGCCTGACAATAAACGACAATCTCCGGTATCCGATTCTGCTGTTATCCCTGCTTCTCTTCCAAAAATAAAGGATACGACCACCCTGGGAGGAAAATGGATCTTACAGCCTGTGCTTGCCTCTGATACCGCAACCGGAAAAATAGCCACTATACAATTCGATCTGAAAAAGTCCCGTTTCACAGGTAATACCGGCTGCAATACTATGAATGGTGAATTCTGGTACGGAGACAGGGATAGCAGCCTGGTCTTCAGCGAAAAGATCATAACCACCCGGATGGCCTGTCCGGGGTATAACGAAAAATCTTTTTTAAATAGCCTGTTGCATACCACCCATTTCCGTCTCCGGGATGGAACCCTTACGCTGTGGTCAGACAATGCCGAACTGTCCAGATGGGCCAGAAAAGGTGCGATTGTACCTAAATCAAATAAGATTTAAATCTTTCCTTACAACTCCCTTATCATGATATTGCGAAAGTATATAGGGGCTCCGGCATGTTTGCCTTGCAGCCCGATATGCCCGTGTAAGGGCAGGGTGGCCATTGGGTTACTCAGCCATTCCGGCGCCTTTGTACCGTCAGGATTATTGACCGCAGAAGAATAAAGGCTCATATCGCAGGTATTGACCAGTTCTCCGTTTAAAGCCACCCAGATTTTCCGGTCTTTGCAGGTGATGGTATAATGATTCCATTCACCTGGCTTTTTTACCAGTTTTTTGGTGGCAGCCTGGTGTCCGAATATGGCTGCACATTGCCAGTTGGCAGGGGCTTTTGACCATTCTTTCGAATAATCATCGGCGATCTGGATTTCGACCGAATGAGGGATCCAGTTATCCAGATCACTGGCGTGAACGATCACTCCGCTGTTAGTGCCATCCGCATTTTTAAAATCCAGGTCAAGGATAAAATTATCGTAGGCTTTTTCACTCCATATAGACTGGTCTTTTGTTGCCGTAAGGACTCCTTCCGTTACCACCCAGATCCCTTTTGGATAAATGGCATTGCTGAGGTCGTCCTTAAAAAGACGGGACCAGCCTTCCCCTGCGGTAGAGGGGCTTACAGCCACGCTGTCCTGAGCGGCTGTTTGCTGGCTAACCAGCAACGAAAGGCTTATAAAGGCAAAATAGAAAACCGGTAAAAACAAGATCCTTCGCATAGAAAAGCGTATAAATAGGTAGTGAAATAGTATAAAGATAATGGCTTAAAAAGCATTTGCCAATGCTAAAAAATTTGAATTTGCTAAAAAGAATCAGGAATTCAGAGGATCAGGAATTCAGAGGATCAGGAATTCAGAGGATCAGGAATTCAGAGGATCAGGAGTTCAGGGGGATCAGGAGTTCAGGGACGGCCCTGCATAATAGGCACCAGGATCCGTTAACACTTTTTTCCATTGACGCTGATGGCTTTCCTGCCATTTTTTATTGGGATGAACCGACCAGTTGACCTTTTTCAATTGTTCCTGCACGAAACTTCTTTGTTCGGGATGAACATATAACGGATGCAGATAAAACCAATGCGTATCTTTCGTCAGGAACGTCCAGAAGGCAGAAAAATCCGGGTAGTTCGTTTCAAATACCTTTACCTCATCCCGTTTTTCATCATAAGTACTGTGATTATAATAAAAGGAAACATCGCCCTCCTGTCTGATCCTGAAGAGGCTTCCCCCGCTTTTTTCTGAGCTCACATCAAAATAAAGTTCACGATCCATAGTTATTATAAGTATTGAAGAGGGAAAGGTACGATTCACGTTTGACCAAATAATTGTTTACCTTCAACCTTATTTTTTGTTATCTAAAAAAAGACGATTTATGGCACTTATTCCGAATAATAAAAAGAAAAAAGACGGCAAACAGGCGGGTAATCAAAAAGGCAATAACCCGTCATTCCCAGCACCAAAGGGCAAATCAAACAGCAAAGGAGTTGTAAAAAATGCACGTTTGACAGGAGGTTCACAAAGAGGATCCTAGATCCTTTTATGCGGAATACCCCTTTGATCGCTTTTCTTTTATCAGCCTTTCCTTTTCTTTTTTGGCGTGGTCTAAGTCAGGGAAAGTTTTTATCTGGATCTGGCCCCTTGAACCGGCCTTTCCCCAGCGGACGATCAGTTTGTTATCATCAGTCGCCGCTTCCCAAAATTTATCACTTACGTTGTCCCTGAAAAGGAGGCGCTCAAAGCTAAGGTGATCGTAAATACCTGCACTGCTCACGAAGGGTGTTTTTTCCTGGTGAATCTTTTCGGGGAATTCTATTTCAGCCAGGACCTTTTGACCTGTGCTGATATCTCCGGAGCCGTCCGAACCACCCCTGTATATAGTCGCCGTCTCCTGCAGAAGAGCAAGGCGAAGTTCCTTTTGGATCTGTTCGATTACTTTTTGGGGTTGATGAAGCCAGTCTTTGGCAAATACCGGAACCACTCTCCAGCCAAAGCTTTTGAGAATGGCGGGGCGCTGATAATATTGTTCGATCAGGTTTTTATTTTGATAATGCCTGTCATCGTCAATGAGGATGCCTACTGAATAATGCTCATCTTCCGGTCTGACTTTTACGGCCAGTGAGCATTTAAACCCGGACTGGCCTACCTGCTCTGCTACTTCATATCCAAGGCGCATGAGCTGTTCTTTTAGTTGCCGTTCCAAAAGAGAGGCAGGTCCCGGATAACGGTCCTCTTCCCGGTGAAGGGCCAATCCGTCCAGGATTGTCCTGGAGGCTTTCATATCGCCAAGGCTTATGCGTTCAGCATAATACAGGAACTTTTTTAAATAATTAGCCCCTTCATTATATTCATTGGTAATCTGCGTGTGTCTTATACTGCTTACAACAGCCATATGTTTTTTAGCGCGGCTGAAAAGGACATTCAATCTTTTTTCTCCTCCTTTTTTATTTACCGGTCCGAAATTCATCAGCATCTTCTTTCCGGCGTCCATACCATAACAGACACTCATAATAATGATGTCCCTTTCATCGCCCTGGATATTCTCCAGGTTTTTGACGATAAGACCGGTGAACTGGTCATCTTCTGTCCGGTTATAAATTTCCTCCAGTTTCTGACCGAAAACGGGATCTTTCTCACCCAGTTCATTCAGGGCACGACCGATAGTATGTTGCTGTTCCTGGCTAAAGGCCACAATGCCGATACTTTCCCGGGTATTTCGGAAAAGAAGTTCACGGACCAGGTGAGCGATATAATCCGCTTCTCCTTCATTGCTTCTTTTTTCATACACAGTTCCGGTATGAAGATGAAAACTAATGCTGCGGTCTGATAAACAATCCGCCATACGGACAGCATCCTCACTGCAGGTTATTTCTATGGCAGCTTTAGTCCGGTGATGAATGGTTTTATCCGGTATGGTAAGCAACTCCCCGCCATAGAAAGCATAATTGCTGAAGCTGATCAAGGTTTCATAATGACTCCGGTAATGCCAGCTCAGTAAAGTACTGGTAAGTTTCCTGGCTCCCTGGGCAAGGAGGCTGTCAGCATCATGGCTCAGCCATTCTTCAGGATCTTCCTCTTCAGGTTTCTCCAGGTCATCCGGATCGTTTTCTCCTGAACGGGCCCCGAAGAAGTCTGTAGGAGGCATCTGTTTTTCATCGCCGACAATAATAGTTTGCCTGGAACGGTATAATGAGGGAACTCCTTCTTCCAGGGTGATCTGGCTGGCTTCATCAAAAATCACCACATCGAAATAATCCCTGTCAAGCGGGAGGCTATCGCTTACACTATAAGGGCTCATCAGCCAGACGGGTTTAATATCCTTCAATATCCGCCCGCTCTCTTTGGCTGATAATTCCCGGATACTTTTATAACGCATGCTTTTCCCGAATTCATTTTCCAGGATCTTTCTGCCTTCCGTATAAATCTTTTTATTTTTTCGTTGTTCTTCATTTAACTGACTGCCGGCCATATTTGCCTGATCAATCTGTTGAAGAAAACGTTGACGAATAAAGGCTCTGATAAATTCTGCATTCATTCGTTGCAGGTCCGTATAACAACTTCCCAATTCCAGAACTGCTTTTTCAAGCGCCTGTTTGTCGATGCTGGCAAAAGCCCTGTTAGCCAGGTAAAATTCATGGAGTGTTTTGCGGGCTACAAACGCTTCGATCTGAACAGAGGGCAGCGGCAAACGGCGGATCGTGTCCCTGACATTTACCGGCAGGCCGGTAAAGGACCTTAGGACGGGTAAAAGTTCACGGAGACTGTCCAGGTTCATTTCTATGTTTTGCAATTCATCCTGGAGGGAAAATAAAGCTCCCGGAGCCTGGTTATCGAGGCACTGTTTCAACTGTGCTTCCAGCCGGAGGACCGGCTGATGAAGGCTGTGGAGGGCAATGGCCAGTGAAGCACCTTCCGGGTGCTGCAAAAGATAAGCCAGCCCCTTGTCCGACTGCCGTGCATGAAGGAGCTCAAGGCTGAGCCATGCCGAATCGAGGTTGTCAAGCCCGAATCGTTCCTGCAACCGCTGCCTGGTTTCTTTTACCAGGCCGGATGCTTCATATTCCATTTTCAGTTCGTCCAGGAGGCTGCTATAATCCGGGCGAACGGAATGAACGGAAAAATCATAATTTTCCTGAATTTGCCTTTTCAATTTTTTCCAGTTCCCATTCAGTATACCCAGGAAAGACCGTTCATTTTTAAGGGCGAAGGGTAATCCATTTAGCGTATCCTGCTGGCTGAGTTTTTGTTTCCAGTATATGTTCTTTTGGGCTGCTTCCCGGAATTTCTCCTGCTGTTGCCGGTACACAGACATTTCCCGTTCCAGGTCCTGCGTTTCCTTTTTCCCGGGGTCTGCAAGGGAAAGATTGCCGGTAAGCGCAAGTGGATACAGCAGAACGGCAAAATGAATCAGATTTTTTACCTGGTCAAATAAAACGGTCTGCTCCTTTGCGATACTTTGGGATTGAAAAACCGTTTGGATTTCCTGCAAAAGACGCTGGGTTTCTTCGAGGAGATTGCCCAATAACCGATAGGGTTGATCTGCCAGGAATATCCGGTCATTGATTTTGCTGAAGGGGTGTTCGGAAAAAATAGGGTCCGATCCCGACTCTTCGAGGGACTCTTCCAGGGCCCTGATAACCGGCGCGGACTCCTGCCATTCCATATACGATGGCAGTAATTCTTCTTCTTTGGGATCCACATTTACCAGGTATTCCCTCAAGGCAATCATCCTGTCGATCAACTGCTTTACAGGCATCCCTGTTTCTTTTCTTTCGGCCGAACCGGTAAAATGAAATTCTTTCAGAAGATCGAGGTGCCCGTTCATTTTTTCCAGCAGGGCTGTTCGTTTGGTCCGGATAGCTCCTAAATCCCATTTATTTCCGGTAAAATCCTCATAGGTATTTTTAAGGTTTTTGATAAATTCGCGTTTATCTCCCTGACTGTCATGTATATAACAGCATAATTCATCCAACCCGTTCTGTTTCAAACGATGATATACAACATCCAGAGCGGCCCTTTTCTCACAGACGAACAAAACGTTTTTCCCCCTGGCAACGAAGTCTGCAATCAGGTTGGTGATCGTTTGGCTTTTCCCCGTTCCGGGGGGACCCTGGATAATATAACTATACCCTGCCCTGCTTTGTAATATGGCCCGGGTCTGTGAAGGGTCGGCGGTAATTACATGGAACCAGTCGTCTGTTCGGTTCAGATCAAAAATATGATGGGGGAACGTTTTGGGCTGATCACTGAAAAGATCATCGAAAACATGATGTTGCAACTGGTTGTCGATGACCAGATTATAGTCTCTCACCAGGCTCATTTTCTTATAATTGAAATTGCCCACCACCATGTTGCAGACGTCGAATTCCCAGTTGTAGGGATTGTTTTCGCTTTGTGCAAGCGTATAGATCTCTTTCTCCCGGATGTCCGGATCCAGGAGATTATCCGGATTTTCCGGAAAGATTTTCAGATCTCCGTTCACGAGGAACTCCAAAAAACTATTTTTAGGTTCGATTCTTTGGCGGAATATCTCTAATCCAAGCGGTTTATAATTTTCCTGATCATAACTGTAGGGAATGGACTGATAGTTTTGGGTAAAGCCTCCTTGCCTGCGTAATCTTTTCCGATAATTGTTCACGGTAAGCGTTGCTTCGCTATGCATAAGATTGATGCGCGGCTTATCGATATAATGAAGTGCGATACCTTGGTTGGCCTCTTCGATCTGCTCTTTGACCAACAGATAAAACTGTTTCGGGCTAATTTCATCCAGGTCGATAAAATCCGGCAGCTTTATACCGTATAAGTCCTTTAATTGACCTGCCAGGACCGGATTTACTTCCGCAGCATTGTCCATTGCCTTTAACACATAATGATCTTCTTTTACTTTTTTATTTTTTTTCAGACTCACGGGTACCAACAATAAAGGGCTTTGGATCCGCTCCTTTTTATCTTCTTTTAAATTATGCCAATGCAAAAAAGCGATAACGAGCTTCAATTGGCTGAGGCCGAACTCCTGCAAAGAACGTTGAGACTCCACGCGAACCTGGTCCAGGGAAGAAGGAAGATAACCATGATCTTCAAAACGCAGATATTTGTTAAGAACGATCTCCTTCATGCCGCAAACCTTATCCGCCAGTTCGTCGTTCCAGGTGAACAGATGTTCGGGCCGGATGCTTTGATAATGTAAGACGATGGGCACGCTGCTTACAGTCAGGTTGACAAACCGCATATTCGGTTTAAAAAAAAGCAGGCGGTTACGACGGCTGGTGTCAAAAAGCCGGTTACGGAGCCTGTTCAGAATAAAGGCGTCTCTTTCCTTTAACTCTTTGTTCATCCATCCCGCAACCTTGCTGAGATCTGTTTGTTTTTCGGGATCGTAGTCCCTGTAGTGATGTAGACGAAGGATGGCGTCATACAGATCCTGCGTACGTTTGTTGCGGTCTAATTCCGTCATTTCTGTGATCAGCCGTCCAATGGTCGGATGAATACGTTCATTATAAAGTGTAGGATTAGAGCGGACCCTGGCAAATAATTCCAGGTCCCCGGTATCGTAAAGGTCCAGGCTAAGCGCCATACTGCTCAATACCAGTCCCAGACAAAAAATATCCGACTGGGGATCATGATGCCCCAATGAGAATTCAAAACACTGATAGCCGGGAAGATAGGCCGGGTATTCCAATGGTTTGTCAGGATCAGCATGGACCTGGGCGTTTTTAATTTCCGAGCTTTCCTCTCCTGCATCTGTTAGCAGACTGAGCTTACCGACTACCTCGAAGTTTTTTGATTGCACCCGGGGAAATAAGGCAAGGACCTTGTGAAGGGCTTCCCTGGGAGAATGAGCCGCATTTTCGCCCATTCGCAGGTAATGATCCTTCAGAAACAGGGAGTTTTCTTTTTCAAAAGAACCCACGAGTCCTGATTCGTGAAAAGCCTGTACCTGTCTAAAAAGCGGAATTACAAAGGCGATGATATCATCGGTGGCATAATCCCCGTTGTCGAAGGCTGAAGGCAAAAATGCCGGGAAAAGTACAGGATCGGTTTCCTTATTATTTGTTTCCATGATTTGGGTTCGGTTAATCCTCTTTTACCTCCTGGTAAGCGGTCAGTACTTTTTGTATATGTTGATCCAGTTTCTTATCGCTCCATTTAAATTCCTTTTTTACGACGGGATCGTAAACTTCCCTGATTTGCATTTCTCCGGCAAAATGAAAAGCACGGCCGGCGGGGATTTCCTCCAAAGAAGGATCGACCAGGGCAAAATCCAGCAGGACATAGGCCAGATATTCCTTAAGGGGTGCCGGAAGTACGCTGATTTCCTCAGCAAGAGGAAGAGGGGCGGGCGGTTCCCAGGAAAAATCCGGAAAATATTGCCGGGCGAGTCCTGTGACAGCCGGGCTGTGAAACCATTCGGGCCTAAGATAGTTTTGAAGAAAATCACGGGTAAGTCTTGTCAGCTCTTTCCGGGCAAAAATGTCCAGACGGTCCAGGTCGGGAAGACCCTCTATCATTAGGCTGATGGCTGGTCCGGCCGCTTCCTGCTGATCATGCCACAATTCCAGGGCCCGCGTCCGGATAAAATTCTCCGGATGGGTTTGGGTTGCTGAGCGGGTTTCCGGAGAAACCGAAAAAATTTCCTCGGCTTGTTTGCTGTAGTTTTCAGCATGAACAACCGTTAAACCGGTAGCTATCTTCAGGAGCATATTGATTACCGGAATTGCCTTTCCCACCACTGCGTATGCGCCCCTGTCGCAATAGATCTCCGTATAAAGACGGAACAAACGGGCTGTTTCATAATAGGACGCCTCACTACGGTTATGATTCGCAATGGATGTTATGATCCGCTCGGTAATTTCCAGGTCCCCGCCCAGGCAGGTGTATAATTTAACATGCGTCAATTCATGGGCGATCAGGGCCAATAGCTCATCTTCGTCGAGCCGTTGATGAAGATTTCCGCTAAAGACGAGATGGGCTTCATTATGAAGGTAAACAATGCTGGCATTGAGGTCGGATTCATCCGTAAAATGTGCCTGGTATGCGGTTACCGGTAAAGCGCCAAGATCCAGCCTCTCTTTGGCCATGGCGATCTTTTCATAAATAAGCGGATCCGTGCCGGGCTGGAATTTATAGGTATTTTTTAATAATTCAGTCTTGAAAGAGGTTATCTGGTCTTCTTTGGTGTGGGAAGCTGCAAAAAAATCCCAGGTTTTCTTTTGTTCCTTAAAATGGTCACGGACCTTAAGATGATAGGGGAGAGCCTGTAAAACCATATATGGATAGTTGATGAGCAAATCTAAACAAACGCTTATTGAGTGGCAAAGAAACCTGACCTTTTTCCAACAAGGGTCAAGCCAAAAACGTATAAGTATTATTCTTACCTCTAATTCCATGAGCCTCAGCCGGAAGACTAAACCCTGCTGCTTAACGCTTGCAGGTAAATCGGGACCCTTTCCCTTGTCTCTTGATGCTAATTAAGTAACTTTGCTGTATGCGAGATTATCTCAGTGAATTGAATGCACCTCAGAAAGAAGCGGTAATGCATAAGGACGGCCCTATAATGATCGTTGCCGGGGCCGGCAGTGGGAAAACCAAGGTTCTCACTACCCGCATTGCCCACCTGATGGCAGGCGGGGTGAACTCCTTCAATATTCTGGCTCTCACCTTTACCAACAAGGCGGCCAAGGAAATGAAGGAAAGGATCGAAAGGACTCTTGGAAACTCAGATGCACGCAATCTTTTTATCGGTACTTTTCATAGCGTATTCGCCCGCATTTTGCGGGGGGAAGCGCACCATCTGGGATATGAGCGGAATTTTACCATTTATGATACGGATGATGCCAAAAGCGTTGTAAAAACAGTGATCAATGAGTTAAATTTAGATGATAAATTATATAAGCCGAATGTAGTATACAACCGGATCTCCAGTGCAAAGAACGGACTGGTGGGACCTGCGGAATACACTGCCGATTATGCCATTCAACAGGAGGATATGCGCAGCAACCGGCCGGCTATCGGCCAGATCTATGCTGCTTATGCCAAGCGCTGTTTAAAGAATGGTGCTATGGATTTTGACGACCTGCTGGTCAATATGTATAAGTTGCTGAAGAACTTTCCTGAAAGCCTGCATAAGTTCCAGCATAAATTCAAATATATCCTGATCGATGAGTATCAGGATACCAATGCTGCCCAGTATGAGATCATCAAGTTGCTGGGTGCGGCTCATGAAAATGTATGCGTAGTAGGTGATGATGCGCAGAGCATTTACAGTTTCCGTGGTGCAACGATCGAGAACATTCTGCAATTCCAGAAAGATTACGATGATGTAAAAGTTGTAAAACTGGAACAGAACTACCGGAGTTCTCAAAGTATTATCACCGTTGCGAATGAAGTGATCAAGAATAATAAAGGACAGATCCCAAAGAACCTCTGGACGGAAAATGGTGTAGGTGAAAAGATCCGCCTGGTGCGGATGATGACCGATAACGAAGAAGGAAAATTCGTGGCCGATACTATTCAGGAGCAGAAACTGCGCAATCACTATAACAATCGTGATTTTGCCATTCTTTACCGGACCAATGCCCAGAGCCGGGCTTTTGAAGAAAGTCTCCGCCGCATGGCGATTCCTTATACGATGTATGGGGGCGTTAGTTTTTACCAGCGCAAAGAGATCAAGGATTTTATTGCCTACCTGCGGATCGTTGTTAACGGGCGTGATGAAGAATCCCTTAAACGTATCATCAATTATCCGACAAGAGGCATTGGAAAAACCTCGATCGACCGTGCTGTACTGGCCGCCAATGAACAGAATATCTCCTTATGGGAGGTTCTTGTAAGAGCTAAAGAATTCGGATATAAAGCCGGGACCCTGGAAGCCATCGAGAATTTTGTATTGATGATCCAAAGCTTTACCAGTATGCTGGCTGTAAAAAATGCCTATGAAGTTGCTGTTCATATCGGTAAACAAACCAGCCTGGTCAAAGAGCTTTTTAATGATAAGACCACCGAAGGCCTTGCCCGTTATGAGAATATACAGGAAATGCTGAATTCCATCAAAGAGTTTACCGAAAGACCCGATGAAGACGGCGTTCTGGAATCGGAAACCAAGAACCTGGGAAATTACCTGCAGCAGATCACCTTGCTGACCGACGCCGATGAAAAGGACCCGAATGCGGATACGGTCAAACTAATGTCCATACACGCCGCCAAAGGACTTGAGTTCCCCTGTGTATTCGCTGCGGGGCTGGAAGAGATGTTGTTCCCTAATGCCATGTCCATCAATACCCGGGAAGAATTGGAGGAAGAAAGAAGATTGTTTTATGTGGTGATCACAAGAGCCAAACAGAAATTGTGGATCACTTATGCCAATACCCGTTATCGTTTTGGGTCCCTGGTCCAGAACGAACCCAGCCGTTTTATAGATGAAATCCCCGGAGACTACCTTGATCGTACTTTTTCAGGCGGCGGAGCACGCAACCAGAGCGCTTCCGGGATGGGTAATTCAGGTTCAGTATCCTCAGACCGGATGGGTGGCGATGGATTCGGGAGAGCTACCTTACAGGCAGAGCGCAAATATGGCCCCCCCCCCAATAAAAAAGAAGTAAAGCCAGCCTATATTCCTCCCAAGCCGTACATGAAAACGATCGAACACAATCCAAGCCCTGATTTTGTTGCCAGTGATACCACTGCCCTGCAGATAGGGCAAAAGGTTGAGCATCAGAAATTTGGTTTCGGAGAAGTGATCAGCATGGAGGGCTCGGCCCATAATCCCATTGCTACCGTAAGATTCCAATACAATGGCGACAAAAAGATCATGCTGAATTATGCGAAATTGAGAATAGTGGAATAAAAGGCCCTGTTTTAAAATTTGCCCTTTTACGCATACCTGGATGCAAGCCGGAGTTATTGATTTTACATAAAGTTTGCTATCTTTTACGCATGACCGAAATCTACAAGATGCACCCCAAAGGATTGTATTTTGTAACCCTGACCGTAGTTGGCGGTATAGACGTATTTACCCGCCATGAATATTGCGACCTGCTGGTGGATAGCCTTAATTACAGCATAGAAAGCAAGCGGTTACGGGTATACGAATATGCAATCCTGCCCAGCCATCTTTATATGGTTGTGGGTGTGGAACAAGGTAAGGGCAATCTGGCCAAGGCCCTGAGGGATTTCAAAAGTTATTCCGCCAAACATATTCTCCGCGCCATAGCGGAGCATCCGGAAGAGATCAGGAAAGAGTGGTTATTGCGGTTATTTCAGTTTTTTGCCAATCGTTACCAGCATGATTCCGAACATCATTTCTGGCAATTCGGGAACCAGCCCATCGATCTGGAAAAGGTGGTGAAAAAAGAACAACCGATGCCTTCTATCCGGGAAAAGCTGTTGAATGAAAAAATGATAGATGACCCCGGGCATTATATCTTTTGCAGTGCCTTCCCCGGTCAGCGGGTAATTCTTCAAAAGCTTTAGCCTGATTTTCCGGACAACCTGCCTTTCCGGTTAGGTTACTTTCCAGCAGCCAGCCTCAAGGATTCCACGGTGGTTTTTTCGCTGCCTGCAAATATCTTCCCATCAATAAGGGCTACGGGTCGTTTAAGAAAAGTGTATTCTTCCAAAATTAGCCGGCGATAATCCTTTTCGGCAAGGGGCAGGTCTTTCAGGCCCATTTCCTTGTATTTTATAGCTCTTCTGCTGAACAGCGCTTCATATGTTCCGGCTTTTTCTTTTAGTTCGTCCAACTGGGCAGGAGTTATCTTATCCGTTTTGATATCCTGAAGGATAAAACCCTTTTTTTCCGCTTGTATTTCCTTCATGATCTTGCCGCAGGTACTGCAGGAAGAAAGGAAGTAGATTTTTTTTGACATAATAACCGGGATAATGAATGCGTATAACACCTGTTTGATCAGGAGTTTACTAAAAAATTTCGTTTGCCCGCAAAGATAAACCTAACCCACCGGGTATTAGCAGGATAGCCTGCGTAATATTTTCGTCATACGCCCGACGAATAGTATTATTGCTAAAATCATTTTCCTTGCAGGAGCCTCCCGGACAACCGGCTTTTTTAGAATTGGTACACGAATACCGCGCCATGCTATATAAAGTGTGCCGACTGTATTGTTTTGCAGAACAGGACCGCCAGGATCTTTTCCAGGAAATCCTGGTTCAATTGTGGAAGGCCTATCCCAAGTTCAGAGGAGAGTCGAAATTCAGCACCTGGCTCTACCGGATTGCCCTCAACACCGCCATATCCGATCTGCGCAAACAAAAAAAACATACCCGTACTCTCGATCCGGGAAACCTGGAATGGCTGGATACTCCTTATCCGAGAGAGGAGGAAGAAAAACTGGAACAATTATATGCAGCGATCGATCAGCTGACAGAAGTAGAGAAGGCATTGGTCATGCTTTACCTGGAAGACAAAAGTTATGATGAGATGGAAGAGATTCTGGGGATCAATCAAAATAATCTCCGGGTAAAAATGAACAGGATCAAAGAAAAATTACGCAAAATAACAAAGGAGGCTGCCTATGGAATTAGATAACCTTAAATATATGTGGCGAACGCTGGAAGCCAAACCGGGAGCAGGGCCGACCAGCGAGCAGTTGCGTATGCTGATGCTTAAAAGATCTCGTGGACCCGTCAACAGGATGAAGCGCAACTTATTTCGGGAACTGCTCCTCGTAGGGATTACCTATACGCCTGCTATCCTTTTTTATTTGCTGGAATTTGGTGGCAAACTGTCAGAAATTGCCGGGTTGTTCGTGATCGTGCTATTTTTATTTGCCGCCTATTTCTACAGGAAGTACAAATTGCTGACGGAAATGGAATGTGTAAGTTGTCAGATCCGGGCTAACCTGGAACTACAGGTGGGAACCCTGAAAAAATACGTCAGGTTTTATGTTATTGCAGGCACACTGATGATCCCGGTACTCACCATCCTCTGTTTTATGATCATCCGCTGGAAATTTCCACCCTTGCCGGGTTCCGGAATTTTTTACCGGATAAGCAGCCTCCCCTGGCGGGAAACCTCGTTATTAGGCTTAATCGTTCTGGCGCCCCTGACTATTGGGATCTATTATGTCAATGAATGGTATGTGAATAAATTGTACGGCCGGCATATAAAAAAGCTTCAGCAATTACTGCAGGAAATGGATGAAGGATAAGCCGGCTTTCTTATCTTACAAAAAAATAAGAACCCATGCGCATGCCTTTTTTTTCACCCTTCCTGCTTTTTATCCTTTCTTTTTCTGGTATAACCAGGACTTACGCCCAGGCAAATCCCGGTAACCTTCCGCAGAATCAGCTAACGACCAACGACGATGCGGCCATCCGTAAAATAATGGCAGAACAGACGCTGGCCTGGAACCAGGGAAACCTTGACGAATTTATGGCCGGTTACTGGCATAATGATTCCCTTCTATTCATCGGCCAGTCGGGTCTTTCCTACGGGTATAGGAATGCCTTGAATAATTATAAGAAGAATTATCCCGATCAGGAAAAAATGGGAAAGCTATTTTTTACCCTGCTCAGGATAGATAAACTTTCTCCCGATTATTGTTTTGTGATCGGCAAATGGTTTTTAAAGAGAACAGTGGGAGATATTGGCGGTCATTATTCCCTTTTGCTCCGCAAGATCGATGGCCGCTGGCAGATCATCGCCGATCATTCCAGTTAACCACGCCCCCGGAAGGGAATATTTTCACCCATGGGGAAACTTTTTTTTCCAGGTACGGTATAAGAAACGAAGTAAAAAGAAAAAGGTGCCCAAAAGAAAAATATAGAACAGCAGGTTGCCTATTCCGAATTTTCCATCGGGAAAAAAAAGCCCGAAATAGATCCCCAGGGTCATATTTACCATCATCCAGATCAGGCTGAGGAAAATGGAGGAGACTATTTTTTTTAGGAAATCCTGGATATCAGGTTCTATATTACTCATAAAAAATTAAAGGTTATGAACGGTTTCCAACCTCTGTTCAGAACGAAGTTCATCCGTGATCCGCTACTGAATCAATAATTTCCTGAAATCGGCCGAATCGCCGTTAAAAACATCGAAATCCACCCTGGATAAAATGCCATTTACCCTACCGCCTTCACTATGCTGCCAGAATAACCATTCCCTGTAAATCCTGGGCCTTTCTTTTTGCAGATAATGTGCTACCCATAAAGGATATTGATCAAAATCGTCTTTCAGGTATTGTTTGTAAAAATCTACATTAGTATAAAGGATGGGAACTACATGGTAATAATCATGTATGGTTTCCAGCCATTCTTTGGCCCTTTCCCTGATTTTCCCGGCCGGTACCCCGTAAGCCTGTTCAATGTCCAGCACTGGCGGCAGATCCCCGGGCATCAGGTCAACCGAATTGATGAAATTTTCCGCCTGGGCCTTTCCGCTCTTCGTGGCCAGGAAAAAATGATAGGCTCCCCGGACCAGACCTGCGTTTTTTGCCTTTTTCCAGTTGCGATGAAAATAAGCATCCTCATTCCCCAACCCCTCCGTAGCTTTTATGAAAGCAAAACCCATTTGCACATTGCCGACTTTCATGTCCCTTACCGATTCCCAGTCAATGATGCTCTGGTACTTGGATACGTCAATGCCGTGAATGGAGTAGTTTACAGGAACTTCAATGCCGAATTCGGGGTAATGGACAAAATGAGCCTTTCTTTCCATCCACCAGTCATACAGGGCAAAACAGGCCATGACGATCATCGCAACGCTTAATGAAAACAAAATTACCTTCCAGGCAGAGATTTTTCTTTTTTTATTCGTCATAATAAAGGAAGTCCGGTCCATTCTTCCGGCCGGCACACCAAGGCGCTTAAGTATACCCGGGTGCAAATATAAATTTAGTACCAACCAATTCCCGGGAATAATGACGTAATAATTGATTAAAGTTTACTTTTATACTTCGATGCCCGCTTTTAACAGGAACGATACCATAAATCTTATATCCAAACTCACCGCAAGACGTCTTTGGAACGGCATGCAGGTATTGAGTAGTTATTACCTGAGCAAATGGACCAAAAAGGCTATCCAGTGGGGCTACCCGGTTTCTATTTCCTTCGAGCCGACCACCTCCTGTAATCTTCGTTGCCCGGAATGCCCAAGCGGCCTGCGGGCCTTTACCCGTCCTACCGGAATGCTGCAAAAGGATTTTTTCCGCGACACGATCGATCAATTATCCAAAGAATTGCTCTACCTGATCTTTTATTTCCAGGGAGAACCTTATCTGAACCCTTCCTTTTTGGAGATGGTAGCCTATGCCTCCGGGAAAGGCATCTATACAGCCACCTCCACCAATGCTCATTACCTTAACGACCAAAATGCAAAAAAAACGGTAGAGAGCGGACTTGACCGCCTGATTATTTCTATCGACGGTACTACACAAGACGTTTATCAGCAATACAGGGTAGGAGGTAAATTGGAAAAGGTGCTGGAGGGTGCCCGCAATATCGTTAAATGGAAGAGGGAACTGAAAAGCAAAACTCCTTTCGTCTTCTTTCAGTTCCTGGTTGTCAAACCCAATGAACATCAATTGGAGGATATCCGCAAACTGGCCAAAGAGATCGGTGTGGATGAGGTCCGTTTTAAAACAGCCCAGGTATATGACTTTAAGAAGGATCCCAATGCCCTGATCCCGGAAAATAAAAAATACAGCCGTTACCGGAAAGATGAGAACGGGGAAAATCAGTTCAAAAACAACCTGGAAAACCATTGCTGGCGTCTTTGGCATGCTACGGTGATCACCTGGGATGGGTTGGTTGTTCCCTGCTGTTTCGATAAGGATGCACAGCATCAGCTTGGAGACCTGAAGGGAAAACCGTTTAAAGAGATCTGGCAGAATGAACGATATGTGGATTTCCGGCGGAAGGTCCTGCAAAGCCGTAAAAATATTGATATCTGTGCCAACTGCAGCGAAGGGACAAAAGTCTGGGACGATTGACGGGGCCGGTTACTTTTAAAAAAAACCGGCCCCGTCAATCCATTTATGCGTCGCGACCGGGGGCCATTCCCCCCGGTACCCCCCTCTTTCAAATCCACTTTTTGAAAAAGATTTTTAAAAGAAGATTTGTTCCGGAAAACACCTAACACCGCAGAAAATGCCATTATCACCCGCTATACTCACCCGTTTGCAATACCAGCAGCAGACTATTTTTTCCCTGATCGGTGACCTGAACGAAACACAATTGAAAAAACGGGTCAATCCGGAGAAGTGGAGCACTTTTGAAAATATTGCCCACCTGGCAGCCTATCAGCCCGTCTTTATCAGGCGTATGGAAAGGATCAGCTGTGAGCAATCCCCATTGTTCGAACGTTATGTGGCAGAAAAAGACCCCTTGTTCCCTGCTTATCTGGAAAAATCACTTGAAGAGTTGATCGCTGATATTCAGGACAAACGTACCCTGATCCTGGATCGCTTGACGGGGTTGAATGATGCAGAACTTGAGCGGATGGGGCGTCATCCTAAATATGGGCTATTTTCCACCAGCCTTTGGGCCGAATTTTTTCTTTTACATGAATCCCATCATCTGTATACTATATTTATACTCGTTCAGGAAATCAGGGCCGGATTATAATAAAAAATAATCCGGCCCTGATTTCCCATCTATGCGTCGCGACCGGTGTAACCGAGCCTTGCGAAGGTTACGAACGAGGCCTCAACAGTGTTGAGGCAGAAGTTCCCCCCCGGTACCCCCCACTTTCAAATCCACTTTTTGAAGAAGATTTGTCCCAAAAGACCTTTCATTTCCAATTGTTTAGACCCATTTTAACGTATTCCACCATAAAATTTCTTTAATTTTACAGATAATATTTGCAAATAATATTATAAAGGACCAAACGAACCGGGGCCTATGGCATTAGAAAATGATATCAATCAGCATAAATACCGCAATGAACATCAGAAATCTGCGATCAATATCATTTACACGTTTAATTGGCTAACGGAAAAAATGAACCGGATTTTTGAGGAGGCACAGATCACTTCTCAGCAATTCAATATCCTGCGGATCCTCAGGGGCGCGGGAACACCCTTATCCACCTTGCAGATCAGGCAGCGGATGCTGGATAAAATGAGCGATACCAGCCGGATCGTGGATCGTCTGGTGAAAAAAGGGTTGGTTACAAAAAGCACCAGTAAGACAGACCGGCGCCTGGTGGATGTAACGATAACGGGGAATGGACAGGGATTGCTGGAAAAGATCGACGCTTATAACGGGCAAATGGACGATATCATGCGGAGTCTTACAGACGGAGAAGCAAAGACGCTGAACACCCTGTTGGATAAAGTCCGTAACTCCGGTCAGGAGCCGGTTCACGATTAATCAGATTTAGATCAAATGATGAACTACCCTTTAGATCAAATGAAGAAGCTGTTTTTTGCTGCCTGCCTTTTTTGCACTTGCTTCCTGGTGATCCCGGCTTCCGGGTTTAGCCAGCCAAAATATGAATTCAGGGCGGCCTGGGTGGCAACGGTGGAAAATATTGACTGGCCTTCAAAAAAAGGACTTAGTACGGACAGTCAGAAAATAGAATTCATCCGGTTGCTGGATATGCACCGCCGCAACGGATTAAATGCGGTAGTCGTTCAGATACGGCCTTGTACGGACGCATTTTATCCCTCACCCTATGAGCCCTGGAGTGAATGGCTGACCGGAGTTCAGGGGAGACCGCCTTCTCCCTATTACGATCCCCTGCAATTCATGATCGAGGAAACACACAAACGGGGAATGGAATTCCATGCCTGGTGTAATCCTTACCGGGCCACCTTCAGCATTGGTAAATCTTCTATCGCTCCGACCCATATCACCCGTTTGCGTCCCGATTGGTTCGTTTCTTACGGAGGGACAGCCTATTTCGATCCGGGCAATAAAGAGGTTCAACAATATGTAACGCAGGTCATCCGGGATATCGTACGGCGTTATGATATCGATGCGGTTCATTTCGATGACTATTTTTATCCTTACCGTATTCCCGGAAAGGAATTTCCGGATGAGGCCAGTTATCGCAAAAATGGAAATGGGTTGACCAAAGAGGACTGGAGAAGGAGTAATGTAGATTCGATCATATTGCAATTGGGAATGGTCATCAAGGAAGAAAAGAAATATTGCAAATTCGGGGTCAGCCCCTTTGGAGTATGGCGGAATAAAAGCAGGGATATGGAAGGGAGCGATACCCAGGCAGGCCAGACCAATTATGACGACCTCTATGCGGATATCCTGTTATGGCTTAAAAATGGCTGGATAGATTATGTGGCACCCCAGCTTTATTGGGAAATCGGATTTAAACGGGCAGATTATGCCGTCCTTCTTGATTGGTGGAGCCGGCATTCCTATGGAAGACAATGTTATATCGGTTTGGGTATTTACCGGGCCGGAAGTAATCCTGCCTGGAGAGACAGAACTTTGCTGACCCGTCAGATACAGGCATTAAGAAATTATCCATTGGTAGGAGGAGCTATTTACTTCAGCAGCAAGTCCTTTGAAAAAAATCCGAATGGATGGAGCGATAGCCTTCAGCAAAACTATTATAATTATCCTGCACTGATCTCGCCGATGAACTGGATTGACACGGCCAGGCCCCACGAGCCGCTAATCCATAGTGAATACGATAAAAAAGATCCTGTCATGACGGCGTGGCTGGCAAAGGGATCGGTAGACGATACGTTGAGAGGATATGCCATTTACCGGGCGGAAACCCCTTTCTTCAATCCGGATTCCACCAGCGCGTTTAAGTTCATCCCTTACGATCCGGTAGCAGAATTCCAGGTTAAAGACGATGCAGGGAGCAGGGATAAAAAAATGTATTATTTCGTAACGGCAATCAGTAAGACCAATGTTGAAAGCAGCCCAACACCTTTATTTGATAAAGATCCGGCCCCAAAAGATACATCGGCCAAATAACTGCCATTTTTTTACCTTTGCATGCTAAAATTGAACAACTGATCAATTCATTTTAAATCCTATATAATCATGCCTGGTTTTGAACTATTTGGCCCTGAAGAACGCAAGGAAGTGAACGATGTTCTGAACACCGGAATCTTCATGCGTTATGGATTTGATGGCCCCCGAAAAGGGATCTGGAAATCCAGGGAATTGGAAGAGGCGATCTGCCAGACTTTTGGCAGTAAATATGCCCAGCTGACCTCCAGTGGTACCACCGCCCTGACAACGGCTCTTGCCGTTCTGGGGATCGGGGCCGGGGATGAAGTTATTATGCCCACATTTACCTTCGTGGCCAGTTTTGAAGCGGTGCTGAGCGTAGGAGCTGTTCCGGTATTGGTCGATGTGGATGAATCCCTTACTCTGAATCCGGCTTCGGTTCGTCAGGCGATCACTTCCAGGACCAAATGTGTCATGCCTGTTCATATGTGCGGCAGCATGGCCAATCTCGACGCGTTGCAGGCGATCTGCCGTGAGCATAAACTGATCCTGCTGGAGGATGCATGCCAGAGCATTGGCGCAACCTATAAAGGGAAACATGTGGGTACCATCGGGGATGCCGGTACCTTTTCCTTTGATTTTGTTAAGACGATCACCTGTGCGGAAGGCGGAGCTGTTCTGACGAATAAAGAAGAAACGTATATCAAATGCGATAGTTATACTGATCATGGCCACGATCATAAGGGAGTCGACCGTGGAGCAGATCTCCACCCTTTTGTCGGGTATAATTTCCGGATTTCCGAACTGCATGCTGCTGTAGGGCTGGCACAGATCCGCAAGCTGGATCAATTCCTGGCTATCCAGCGGAAAAATCACACTGAATTAAAAGCCATCCTGTCGGCCCTGCCAGAGATTAGTTTCCGGGTCATTCACGACGCTGCTGGTGACAGCTGTACCTTCCTTAGCTGGTTCCTGCCTACCGAAGAGATAACCAAGGCGGTTGTTGAAGAAATGAAACAACAGGGGATCATGGGGGGCAATTTCTATTACTTCGAGAACAACTGGCATTATATCCGTAAGTGGGACCATCTTCGCAATGCGGCCACACTGAATAATCTTAATGAACCTCAAAAGGAGGCCTTAAAAAAACTATCCCAAACGGAATTCCCTGAAAGTGACCGGATCATTAGCCGGGGTGTTTCTACGGCTATCGGGTTATTATGGACAGAAGAACAGACCCGGGAAAAAGGAGAAAAGATCGTCGCAGCCATAAAAAAGGTGCTGAGCAAGGAGAAAGTGACTGCTTAAAAAGCAGGGTCGACGGCCGGCTACTTCATACCATGTTCCATCTGGTTGCATTGCTCCAGCGAGCCCAATCTGAATCGGAGTGGGATGCGGGTTGTTTTTTCAAACTCCCATTCTCCTTTGCAAAAGAACCCAAAATGCCGGGTATAATAGTCGCTGCCCAGTACTGAAAAAGGCAGTTGAGGTAAATCCGGTGAAAAGATTGCCCCTGAAAAGGAAGCGGCAGAAGAGGAAGCTGCTGAAAAGGCAGTTGGTTTAAGCGGATATCGCAGTAATAAACCTGCCTCGATGGCCTGAGGCATATTCTGCCAGAAAATCAGGGGAAAAGGAACGAGGTTAATGGATAGTTCAAGGCGGTTCTGCTTCAGATTCTCCCTCAATACCCAATGAGCCGTCCTATCCTTTTGCCTATCCGGCAGGATGAATTGTCCACAAATTTTTTCTGTAATAAGTATTGAAACACATACAACAAGAAAAGTTTTTAATCGTTGCATGAAGTATCCCTCCTTTTTATGTAAATTACGGCCTGATTTTTGTGGTCCGCGCCCTTTTTTTAAATAATAGGAAAAAGCCCGGCCAAAACCCCTGAAATACATGTCGTTAAGTCAATCTTTACAGCAGAAGTTACTACAAAAACTGTCGCCACAGCAAATTCAATTGATGAAATTGTTGCAGGTGCCTACGGCCAACCTGGAGGAACGTATCAAGGAAGAGCTGGAGGAGAATCCTGCCCTGGAGGCAACCGAAGATGATCATGATGACGGGTTGACCGATGACAGCAAGGATGAATTTGAAACCACGGAGGAATTCGAGGAAAAGGATGGCAGCGAGGATGAGTATGAAAATATCGACATCAGTGAATATGTAAATGAGTATGATGATGATGTAGCTGATTATAAGCTTCGGGATGATAATTACCCGGATGCGGATGAAGACAGGGTTATGCCCCATAAGGTAGAGACTTCTTTCCATGAACTTTTATTGGATCAGCTGGGCATGTTGATCCTTGATGACCGTACCCGCAGGATCGCCGAACAGATCGTGGGTAGTATCGACGACGACGGATATTTACGCAGGGAAACCGCTTCCATTGCCGATGACCTGGCTTTCCGCCAGAATATCGAAACGACGGATCAGGAGATCGAAACACTCATTAAGCAGATCCAGCGGTTCGATCCTCCCGGTGTGGCTGCCAGGGATTTGCAGGAATGCCTGCTTATCCAATTGAACCGGAAAAAAGGGAATGGTAAAAGTGTGGAGATGGCTATCGAAGTATTGACGTATTATTTTGATGAGTTTACCAAAAAGCACTACGACAAGATACAACGGGGATTGAACCTGAGCGATGATCAGCTGAAAGAGGTGATCAATCAGATCATTAAGCTCAATCCCAAACCCGGAGGCGATATCAGTGAAAAAAGCAAGGGCGAGACCTATGTCATTCCCGACTTCTTTATCACCAATAATGCAGGCAAACTGGAACTGACCCTAAACTCCCGGAATGCTCCCGATTTACGGATCAGTGAGGGTTACAAGGAAATGCTCAAGGAGTACGACCGGGGAAGCAAAAAAGACAAACGTCAGAAAGAGGCCGTCTTATTCATCAAACAAAAGATAGACGCAGCCAAATGGTTTATAGACGCGATCAAACAAAGACAACAGACTCTCTATAATACCATGCATACGATCATGGATTACCAGGAAGAATTTTTCATGACCGGTGATGAGACGTCTTTAAGGCCGATGATCCTGAAAGATATTGCTGAGAGGACCTCCCTTGATATTTCCACGGTAAGCCGGGTAGCCAATAGTAAATTCGTGCAGACCGAATTCGGCACCTACCGGCTTAAATTCTTTTTCAGTGAATCCCTGAGTACGGATAGTGGCGAAGAAGTATCTACTCGGGAGGTGAAAAAGATCCTGAGCAACATGATCGAAGGGGAAAGCAAGAAGAAGCCCCTCAGCGATGAAAAACTGACCGAAATGCTCCAGGAGAAAGGGTATAACATTGCCCGCCGGACGGTAGCGAAATACAGGGAGCAATTGAACATCCCTGTTGCCAGGCTTCGAAAAGAACTTTGACCAGAATGGTGAGCGAACCTGAAAAAATAAGGTAAATAAAGGTATTGGCGTAAAACGCTCAACTTAATAAAATGAATGAGATGAACAGGACCCTGACCGCACCGCCGCCCCTTGCGCAGAATTTCCATCCTGTCCTGCGATTTTTGGCCCAGGTGGTTTCTTTTCTGTTCCATCCGCTATTTATCTCCAGCTATGTGATGGGTTTTCTGATCTTTTTTCATCCTTATGCATTCGCCGGTTTCGAGCATAAGGTAAAAGTGTTCCGTTTCATCAACATTTTTTTCTTTAACG
This sequence comes from Flavitalea flava, assembly GCF_054461575.1. Classification (NCBI taxonomy): domain Bacteria; kingdom Pseudomonadati; phylum Bacteroidota; class Chitinophagia; order Chitinophagales; family Chitinophagaceae; genus Flavitalea; species Flavitalea flava. The sequence goes on along the minus strand of NZ_JBTLQH010000013.1, from coordinate 92,703 downwards.
CGCTGTTCCCTTTGTTTGCTGTCTTTCTTCTTTGGAGATTACAATTTATAGACTCAGTTTTCCTGCGCACTTCCAAGGAACGGATCTGGCTTTATCTGATCGCCATGATCTTTTATTGGTGGACATGGAATGTATATAAAAATCTTCCGGACAGCCCGCCGGTAGCGGTTCACTTTTTATTGGGCGCATTCCTGGCTGTATGCGGTGCCTGGTTTTGCAATATTTATTATAAGATCAGTATGCACGCGATCGCTGTAGGCGGCGCGCTGATGTTTTTCTTTTTGTATTCTTTTGCGGACAACTATGCCTCCGGCCTTTATCTGTCAGTGGCCTTCCTGGTCACGGGCCTGGTATGTACCGCCCGTTTCCTCTGCTCCGACCATACTTCCTTTGAGCTTTATTCCGGTTTGGTTATTGGCTTTTTAGCACAGTGGATAGCCTGGCAGTTTTGACCACCCCCTCGCCCCCTAAAGGGGGAATAAAATTCCGGAAGAATTTAAATTAATAAAATAGACCAACATTAGTGCAGGATACAAAATTAGCACCAGCCTGCTTAACTCCCCCTTTAGGGAGTTTGGGGGAAAAAGAAAAGCCCAATCTTAGGTAGGAAAAAGAAAAGCCCAATCTTAGGGTACGAACCTATATTGAGCTTTTTCACCTTCAAACCATCTGAAGTGCGTCCATGCTAGCTGTTAAGTATCTTCGACCGGCTTATATATTTTTTGTTCGGGTGGTAAATGAACAGACAGGATCCTTCCTTGATTAGATCGATCACTTTTTCGGTTTCATCCGAAGGTATAGCCGGGCAGCCATAACTTCTTCCGCAAAAACGGTTCATTTGTAAAAAATCGGAACCTACATATTCGGAACCATGAATGACAATATTTCTTCCGTTCGCTCTATCGTTAAATCCCCTTTCAAGACCGCGGATCTTAAGCGAAAGGCCATTGTTCCCATAATAGGTTCCCTGAGTCACATAAAAACCTAAGCTTGTCTTATGAGAGGAAGGGTTGTTGGAAAAGGAATGGGCAAATTCGGAGCCGGAGTTACGTCCATGCGCCACATAAGTGTTTACAATTACTTCCCTTTTTTCAAGGTCTACCACATAAAGGCGTTTATTACAGGAAGATTGGCTCAAATCGCAGATGGAAAGAAGATTGGTCTTATTAAGCCAATGATGTTCCAACATGTAATTATACCCCCGGAGAGCATATTCAAAGGCTTTTTTTGTAAGGCCTAAATCTTTTAAATTGATCTGATCATATAATAAAGTGACTTCTTCGGCAAAGGCGGCTTTTTCTGCATTTTTGTGACCGCCGGCCAGCGGACCCGTTCCAAGGGCTTTCCCTTCCATAGCAGAACCCAGGAAAGCGACTAAAACACACCAGAACACTGGTTTTAAGAGGTAACGACACATTGCTTTACAGGTTTTAAAGTTAACAGCTTCCAGCCCAACCATTCAGCCGTACACCATAAACGGAAGGGAAGGTAAAATATTATCTTATTTGCAAATGTGCAAGTCTCTTTGGCAATTCTTTTTATTGTACTCCCAGAAGCCAATTTTTGGTCATTTTTTGCCTTAGATCATTATTTTTTTCCATCTTCCTTTCCGAAAAACAAAAAAACTAAGGATACAGATCCCCGTTTCCGCCAAAAGGATGGCCAGGAATACCCCAGTTGGTCCAAGCCCCCATACTATGGATAGGAGATACGCTGCGGGAACCTGGAAAACCCAGTAACAAAAAACGTTGAGAATGGTCGGAGTCCGGGTATCTCCGGCCCCATTGAAGGCATTGGTCAGGACCATGCCGATACCATTAAAGATGTTTCCCAGGCAAACAATGTGTAAGACACGGATAGCTACCAGCTGGACACCCGGATCCCGGTTCATGAACCTGACCATCGGACCTGCTCCGAAAAGAAAAAGTAAGGAGACGAACAACATGAACAAAGCATTGTACCGGACGGCTGTGAAGACTGATTGTTCTGCGCGTTCCGGTTGTTTTGCCCCTAAATTCTGACCAACCAGGGTCGCTACGGCATTACTTACCCCCCAGGCCGGGAGCAGGAAAAAAAGCCAGATGCGGATAGCTACCTGGTAGCCGGCGATGGGAGTATCGCCAAAACGGGCGACGATCCTTGCCATGAAGATCCAGCTGGCTGAACCAATAAGAAACTGCATGGCCCCGGTTGAAGCGATCTTAGCCAATGCTTTCATCAGGGTAAAGTCGGGTATAAAATACTTACGGAGCAGGCGAATGGTGCCGGGACCCCTGAATAAATGATAGAGCTGGAAACAAACGCCCAGCCCTCTTCCGATCGTAGTGGCGATGGCTGCTCCGGATAAACCGTAATAATGAATAAGGATAGGGCACAAAATAATATTGCATCCGTTAGCGATCCATAAGGACCACATGGCGATAGCCGCATTTCCTGCTCCGCGAAAAATACCATTAATAAGATAAAGAAGCATAATGACCAGGCTACCGCCGAACATAATGCGGGTATAGGCGGATCCGGTCTCCACTACTTCTGCGGATGCTCCCATCCATTTCAATATCTGGGGTGCAAGATAAGTTCCGGTCAGGCTGACTGCCAGCGTAATGACAAGGGAGAGATTGATAGCTTGTGCGGCGGAACGGGCGGCTTCAAGAGGGTTTTTCTCCCCTATCCGGCGTGCGACCATGGCCGTTGCCGCCATACTTAACCCGATGGCCACCGAATAGACCAGGGTAAGTACGGATTCGGTCAATCCTACAGTGGCTACGGCCTCCTTACCTATCCGGCCGACAAAAAAAATATCTACCACAGCAAAGATGGATTCCATACACATTTCCAGGACCATGGGAATGGATAACAGGAATACTGCCTTTCGGATGCTTCCGGCGGTATAGTCCTGGTGCGCTCCTGAAAGTGCCTGCCTGATCAGGAAATAAAGAGATTGTATAGTATGGCCTTTTGGGGCTGGTTGATTAGAGGACATAAAACCCATTTAATAGTTCCTGAAGCTCAAAATTTTTTTTAACAGAAAGAAATGTTTTACGGTAAACAGGCAAACTATTTTTTAAGTTATCTTGCCAAAGCTGACATTGGTCAAAACGATCGTTTTCCTATTTTGAGTCGCGCTAACTATGATGATCTCGCAGGAACACCTAAACCGGCAGTTTCAGGCTGTCTTTAATGCCTATTACAATTCCCTTTGTAATTATGCTTTCCACTACGTAAAGAATGCGGATACCAGCGAGGATCTTGTACAGGAAACATTTCTGAAGATCTGGCAGGACCGCAGGGAACTTATCTTATCCGACACTATCCGGTATTATCTTTTTACGGCGGTCCGCAATAATTCGATCACTTATTTACGACAGGAAAAAAATACAGGTCTGCTGCCGTGGGGCGGGCAGGATATCAGTGCCGAGCCGGTAAGAAGGGGAGAAGTAGAAAGCCAGGAAGAATACGAATGGTTATTGAATAAGGCTATCGACCGGTTACCCCCAAAATGCAGGGAAGTATTTCTTTTAAGCAGGATTGGAAAATTGACGTACAAACAAATTGCCGTCAACCTGGATATTTCAGTAAAAACGGTAGAAAATCAGATGAGTAAAGCATTAAAAATGATGCGCCAGTTCTTAAAGGAAAAAGGCATTTATATGGCATTTTTGATTGCCGGCTTTTTTTCCTGAGGAAGTGGGGGTCTCCGGGCCTTTTCGCGTTTTAAGTGTAAGACGCCTGTACTTATGGGTGACAAATTTATGGATGACAATGAATATTTTGAATCGCTGATTATAAAGCACCTGGATAAGGAAGCTACAGCATCCGAGCAGGCGGAACTGCAAATATGGATGGATACGGACCCATTGCACCGGCAGGAGTACCTTGCCCTGGAAAAGATCTGGAAGGACAGCGCTCCTGCTTTGCAGCAACAGTTTTTCGATAAAGTGGCGGCCTGGGAAAAAATGCAGCCGGCTATGCATCTACCGATGCATCCACCCATACAGCCGGCAACGCGGCCTTTGGGCAAATCAATTCCGCCTGTCGTTGTAGTACCTTGGTTACGGATAAAATACAGAGTTGCCGCTGCTTCTGTTCTTTTGATCGCCCTTTCTTCCGGGTGGTGGTTTTTTTCAAAAAGAGATAAGCAGGATTTCAGCGTCATCCATGCAGAAAATGCGGATCAGCAAGTCCGTTTGCCGGATGGCTCTCAGGCCTGGCTGCGCAGAGGCGCTACCCTGCACTATTCGCCAGCCTTTAACAAAAAGGGAAGACAGGTGGAAATGACCGGAGAGATTTTTTTTGAAGTGATTCATGATGCGGGCCTTCCTTTTTCTGTAAAGACCCCTCATGCCCTTATCGAAGATATAGGTACCTCTTTCCTGGTTAAAGGAAGGGAATCTTTTGACGAAGTAATCGTTGCCACAGGAAAGGTAAGGATCACAGATATGAGACAAACATCCAATACCCTCGTCCTTGCCGAAGGAGAGAAGGCCCTGCTGAAAGAAGACCGTTTCATCAGATCTGCTGCGAAAGGTCCGAACGTTTTTGCCTGGAAGACTGGCAAACTGGATTTCAGGGATACTCCTTTGGATCTTGCCCTGGAGGAAATTGGTGATTATTACAGGGTGGTGGTGATAATCCCCGAAGCTCTCAAGGCGGAAGCGCGACTTATACGCCTCACCGCCCGTTTCGAAAAACAACCCATAACAGAGGCGCTCGAAGAAATCAAATTAACGACGGGCTCCGGGATAAGGCTGAATAAGGATACCTTATTCCTTCATCACCGATGAGGATTTGTTTTCCATATCCTGTTCTCTTCCTGCTTTCCTGTCTTTGCGGGTACAAACTTCAGGCGCAGAAAAAAAACAGCCTGTACAGGCCCTTTCATTCCCAGCTGCAGAAAGCGACGATCCAGGAATTCCTCGAGGAGATAAATTCCAGGAGTGGGGTAATAGTTGAGTATGCGTCCAATGTGGTACAGTCTGGCAAAATGGTTGTGGTTAGCGGCAATTCCCTGACTTTGGGAGCTTTGTTACAGGAAATCCTGGCTGGAGAGAAGGTGAGGGCGATTGAAAAAAACGATAAGATCATTTTACTGGCGGCCCCATTTCCCCTTAAAGAGGATGCTTTATTACCCCTTTATTCCTTTTTTGGGATCGTCAGTGAGGAGGGCAGCAGGGAACCGCTCAATGATGCAGGAGTCTGGGAACCGGCCACCCGGAAAGGGACGCTTTGTAATGCGCACGGATATTTTACCTTGTTACTTCCGGAGGGAAAACATCGTCTGGAAATTACCTACGCCGGATATAAATCCAGGATCGTCGAGATAGACCTGCATTGGGACCTCCGTTCGGATGTTTCGTTAAGTCTCAAAGAAGCAATCCCGGAAGTTATCGTTTCGGCCGGGGATGGAATAAAGAAAAATGGCGGTGATAAGATCGTTCCCGGTGACTATGATGCTTATAATGTCTTTTTGGGCGAAAACGATATGCTTCGATCTTTGTATCTGTTGCCAGGCGTTATGAATGTCACGGATGCGGCGAACGGATTGCTGGTAAGGGGCGGGGAACAGGATGGCAATCTGTTCCTTCTGGATGGCAACCCGGTCTTTAATCCTTCACATATGCTGGGCGCATTGTCCATTGTCAATAAGACTTCCCTGAAGTCCATGCATTTATTTAAAAGCGATTTTCCCTCCCGCTTCGGAGGGCGCCTTTCCTCAGTAATCGATGTGAATACCAAAGACGGGAACATGCAAAAATGGAGCGGGGAAGCGAATCTTAACCTGCTTGCCGGATCTGTTACCCTGGAAGGCCCTTTGAAAAAAAACAAAACGGCCATGATGCTGTCCTTCCGGCATAGCATGATATCTCCTGCGCTGAACCTTTTTCAAAAGGATTATTCCAATAATTTTTATGATCTCCATGTGAAGCTGACCCATTTGCTCGACAGGAATAATAAACTGATGATGAATCTTTATTCCGGCGAGGATAACCTGAATCTGCAGGTCAATGATAATAACCTGAATAACCGGCAGCGATGGGGCAACCGGGTGGCTTCTGTGGGATGGACGCATTTGCTGGGCTCAAATTCTTTTATCACCACCTCGCTGAACACAAGTAATTATTATAACCTGGCAGGATTTATCTATACCATTTACAATGATTCAACCGGTCAGCCGGTAATGAATCGTTCCTTTAATACGTATTCTTCCATAGCGCATTATACCTTGAAAACCCAGGTCGAAATGCGTGTGACCAATACCCTTAAGGTTAATTTCGGGGGTGAGGTCGCCTATACCCGGATAAAACCATTTGAAAGTAAGATCGATTCCTCGATCACGATCGATCCTGCAGCCTTCCAATCCTTCGCCGCCTTACCTTTCAGGGAAAACACGGTCTATGGGGAAACTGAAATGAATATAGGCAAACATTTGCTGCTGAGACCCGGGATTCATCTTTCTGCATACCGGTTCAGGCAGTTTCATTATACCGCCCTTCAGCCGCGTTTGTTTGCTGCCTACAAATTTAACAATAAACACCAGGTCTACCTTTCTTATGGCCGGATGGTCCAGTATTTACATTTATTGAGCAACCCTTCCCTGGGTATCAACAGTGATACCTGGGTGCCAGCCACCGCATTGCTTAAGCCTGAAGAAAGCAGGGCGATCGATCTGGGATATACCTATACTACTGCTCAAAAATTTTCCTTTACGGCTGGAACCTATTGGAAACGAATGGATAAGGTCACCAATTATGCGGAAGGGAAAAGTTTCTTTATTAATACCGATTCTGCCTGGGAAGGTAATGTGGAGACAGGCAAAGGCTGGAGTTATGGATTGGAATTAATGGCCGAACGAACGAGTGAAAAACTGAATGTACATATTGCCTATACCTTATCGTGGAATTGGAGGAAGTTCGATCAGATCAACCAGGGCAGACGGTTTCCTTTTAAGTATGACCGCCGCCATAATCTTAATATCGCCATGACCTATAAAGTAAATAAGACCAAGGATATTTCCCTGTTATGGATGATTGCGTCCGGGGATGTTTTTTCCCTGCCGGAACGGATCTACCCCGATTATGACAATGCGCAGCAAATTTTCAATCCGGAAGATCCCTTACGGAATTATCGTTTTATTTATCATTTTTCAGGGGTTAATCAATATCGAACTCTTCCTTATCACAGGCTTGATCTTTCTGCCAGTTATCACCCGGTTCCTGCGCATAAGAAAAAATTCCGGTTCAACTGGACAGCCGGTATTTATAATGTATATGGTTCTCCCAGTCAATACAGCTATGGTCTGCAGGGAAGCCTCCGGGGAAAATCCATTGTGATCGTCATGAAGAATAAATTGTTTAATATCACGCCTTATCTTTCATCCACCGTTGACTTTTGAGTCCCTATGCAATTACCTGAATCCTTACGCATCTTTGCCAACAAAAACCGTTCAGGTAACCGGCTTGCCCGACCCGCTGGTTTTGGGTGCTTATGCCTGGTTTTGTTTATTTTTTCCTGCAAAAAGAATCTTTACCCGGAACAGAATTTAAATAACGAATTGGTTATACTGGCGGAGATCACAGCCGGTGATTCTATGAAAATCCCGGTAAGCAAGAGCATCCTGGTAGGTAGCGGAGGGATTATTTCCTTTGAGGAAGTGAACTCGGCCAGCGTGCAGGTCTCCCGGTCTGATGGCAGATCCTGGGCACTCAAATTGAATACATCCGTGGGTTTTTCCGGAAACCCGGCCTCCGTCTATACCAGCCCCCAAAAACCGCATTATAATACCACCTACCATTTACAGGTGCAGGATCCTTTGTCGGGAACGGTCACCGCGGAAACAACCATTCCCGGTCCGGTCCGTATCAGTGGTTTTGATACGACCGGAAGGATCAGGTCCGGAATACCGGTCCTGAATTGCCGGTTCACACTCAAAGATTCTCCCGGAGTAGAGCATTCTTACGTTTTTGAGGCGGTCAAACAAATAGTCCGGGTTTGCCATTATTTTTTCTGGCAGGGAACCCGTTATGATTATGAAAAGGCAAGTGGCAAAAAATTGTATGAACAGGTCAAAAACTCGCCCGGCGTTAAACTTTTACCGGACACTATTCCAACAAATGTTTTCAAACGGCTGGCCATCTATACTGATGACAGCAATGTGGATAATACCCAATCAACCAGTCTGGACAGTCCATTCAGAAGAATATTCCTTCCAGGGCGTTTTGTCAGCGGACAGGCCTATACAACCTCTGTTTCAATAGATCGTAAATATTTCACAGCGGAGAGCGGCCAGGATCCGGGAAGGGTATTGGTGCAGATCAAATCGGTAAGTCCGGAATTATACAATTACCTGTTCTGGTACGAAAAATACAAGTCTGATATTGGTTCGGTGCCTCCGGGTCAGCTTTATTCCCCCCCGGGAAATATTCAGAATGGCCTTGGCATTTTCGGAGGCAGCAGCAAACGGCAGTGGGTCTTTTATTTTGATACGCTTCAGTAAGTGAAACCTGATAACTCCTTTTTCAATAGTTCGGACCCATGAATATATTTTATTCCTGAGTAGGGGTATACCAGGAGTTTGACGTCTTTATAATAAATCGTTTTAGGGATCGAAGAGAGTCGTGCCGTCATATATTTTTAATATACCGGTGAAGGCAAGGCAACGGTCGGAAAAGAATTATTGTCAAACTGGTTTTATGCTAACTATTGAACAAACATCCGGAAAGCCCCTGGAGTACGTAAAAGGAAACAGGGCTCTTCCAGCTTATTATAAGCCTGGAGGTATTAAAGTAAGTGCCGTGATTATTACGCGCAACGAAAGTAAGAATATCCGCAGGACCCTCTCCAAGCTGTATTGGTGCGATGAAATTGTCATTTTGGATAGTTACAGTACCGATGATACGGTCGCAATTTGCCAGGAATTCGGATGCAGATTGTTTTTTAAAACTTTTCAGGGCTATGGAGCACAAAAAAAATATGCGGTTTCCAAAGCAAAGAACGATTGGGTTCTCTGCCTGGATGCCGATGAAGTAATGTCAGATGCGCTCGTTTCGGAGATCATTACAGAACTTGGAAACAATCCCTCTTTTTCGGGATATGAAATGCCTATGAACCTGGTTTTTCTGGGTAAGGAATTTCGATATGGAAAAGAAAGCCAACGGTATTTCCTGCGTCTTTTCAATAAAAACATGGGCAACTTTAACGAAGCTCCGGTACACGAAAAAATTGAGCTCAGGGGAAAAATGAAAAGGCTTGAGCATAAAATGCTGCATTACAGCTATAGTAGCCTGGACCAGTGGTATGATAAATGCAACCGGTACACGACGCTGGCTGCCGAAGAAGCGGTTAAAAAAGGGAAAAAAAGATCCCTCCTTTCCATTCTGTTCGCTCTGCCCTACTATTTTGTAAGATATTACCTCATTGAGTTGAACTTTCTCAATGGACAGAAAGGTTTTTATTGGTCCGTTTTTAATTCGCAGTATCATTTCACCAAGTATGCAAAGATCAGGGAGCTACAGTTTGCTCAGGCGGTTTCAAAAGATATTCTTCCGGGGTGGAAGCCTTAGGGTTTTAATGTACCATAGTGTATCCGGCGAGGGGCGGCGTGATTCCCTTACTGTTAACATGGAGCAGCTGGAACAGCATTTTCAGTTCCTGCAATCGGAAGGATATTCAACGATCCTGCTCAGCGATCTTATTGCCTGCAATGATCAGCAACGCCCACTTCCTGAAAAGCCTGTCCTTATTTCTTTTGATGATGGTTTCCTGGATAATTTTGAGATCGCCTATCCCCTGGCGGTAAAATACGAGGTCAAGCTTAATTTTTTCGTGGTCCCCGATTTTATCAGGCGCGGCCTATACAGGGAAAAGCCTTGTATGCGGACAGGCGAAATGCAAAAAATGGATCCATCTGTGGTGGAATTCGGTCTCCATTCCTACGATCACCAGAGTTATGAGGAAATGGTCCCTTCCAGGATCGGAACCGATCTGGATATTTGCAAACTGGCGATGGAAGAATTGGGGATCACTTATCAACCCTGCCTGGCTTATCCTTTTGGCGCCTATCCCCGGCGTAAAGGGTATGACCAGGATCGTTTGTTCGAAATATTGGAGGAAAGAAATATCAGGTTGGCCTTCCGGATCGGCAACCGGATCAACCGCATGCCCCTCCGGCGGCAATACCTCATTCAGCGCCTGGATATCAGGGGGGATGAATCATTTGATGCATTTCGGGTAAGTCTCGCTTTCGGGCGAAAATTGTTCGGAATGAACAGGCTGTTTATTGCTGTTTTTGCCTGGAATGACCGGTTGAGGTCATCTTTCTCCCCCGGGGCCAGGAGATTTCTTAAAATCGCAACTGCCTTTATTCTGGGGATGATCTTTTTCCTTTTGATCCTTCGTATGATCCAGCCTGTATAATAATACCGCTATTCCACTCTCCCTCCTCCCTTTCCACTCTTTCCCTCTTCCTCCTTCCCACATTCCTTCTTCCTCCTTCCTCTTCCCCTCTCATAGTTGAGGTCTGGGCCTCCGATAAAAATGGTTAATTTTTATAATGTTAGTAAATTTGCCCGTAATTATATCTACCAAGCAGAACAATAGCCCACTTTATGCGAGCAACCTTGTCAGGGACCATTCGTAAAATCTTGAAAATAAGCGGAATCACTCTTGCGGCCCTGCTTTTACTGATGTTCCTTTTGCCATACCTGTTTCCGGGGTTTGTCTCCGATAAGATCAGGCAATGGGCAAAGGGAAGCATCCGGAGTGAATTGAATTTCTCTACGGCCAGATTATCTTTTTTTAAACATTTCCCTTCGCTCACCCTGACCTTGTATGATTTAAAATTGAACGGCTCTGCTCCCTTTGCAAAAGAGACATTGGTGGAGGCCGGCGAGATTGGGCTGGGGGTTGATCTTCGCAGCCTGTTTGAAAGGGAGATCAATATTGATAAAATATTCCTGAACGATGCATTTATTAATATACAGGTGGATACCTCCGGGCATGCGAACTACGATATTTATGCCTCCAAAAAGAAGGAACAACCGGCCGATGCCTCCGATACGGGCAGCGCATCACTGAAAATTGAAAAAATTAAGATCGAAAAAAGCAAACTCGTATATAACGACCGATCCTTGCCGCTGTTGATCAACGCGAGAGACTTTCAATATGAAGGCAGCGGTGATCTCAGCCAGGCTGTTTTTGATCTAAGCAGTCATGTGGAGATCGGATCTATGGACATGTATTATAACCGGCAGGCCTATTTAATATCCAAAAAAATAAATGCCGACCTGATCACTCAGATCAATACAAATTCCCTGGCTCTTTTTTTTGAGAAGAACGACCTGACCATCAACCAATTACCCGTTGCATTCCAGGGACGTTTCGAGTTCCTGAAAAACGGGTATAATATGGATTTTAAACTCAAATCGACCGATTCCGATCTGCATGATATTTTTACGGCTATGCCTCCTGATATGCTGGACTGGCTTAATAAAACGGAAGTCAAAGGATTTGGTGATATCGACGCCTCTCTGATTGGAAAATATATCGTCAGTACCAATACGATGCCTGATATGACCCTGAACATGAAAATCAGGAATGGTTATATCTCCAATGCCCAGGCTCCTTCGCCGGTTAAAAATCTTTATCTGAATTTCCAATCCCGGTTACCGGGGTTGAATCCCGATAGCCTGTCAGTTTCCGTGGATTCCATTTATTTTAATATTGATAAAGACTATTTTAGTGCCATACTGAATACAAAGGGGCTGAAAGAACCTTATGTGACAGCCAACATCAATTCAGAAATGGACCTGGAAAAATGGAATAAGGCTTTTGGTATTGGTACCGTTGATCTGAAAGGCAGGTATTCCCTCCATTTTAAGGCTGAGGGCAAATACGCAACCCGGATTATTCGTACCAGCACCCTGAGGAAGACGACCGTCGATACTGTTATTGCCAGCATTCCCCGGTTTGACCTGAGATCATCCATGACCAATGGATATTTTAAATATGCCAGCCGGCCGGAGGCAGTGAAGAATATAAGTTTTAACCTGGATGCTTCCTGTGCTGATCATGACTATAAAAATACCCGGGTATCCCTGGAGAACATCAATGCAAACGTACTGAGCAACTATATTAAGGGGTTTTTAAAATTAGGCAATGCCAAAGATTTCCCGGTGGATGCAAAACTGGAGACTGTGTTTCATTTAGCGGATATCCAAAAAGTTTATCCTATGGATAGCCTGGACCTGGCAGGTGATCTTAATGTTAAGATTCAAACGAAAGGGGATTATCTTCCGGCAAAAAAACGTTTCCCTGTTACAGAGGCCAACCTGAAACTGGAAAATGGAAGAGTCCAAACGAAATATTATCCGCATCCCCTGGAAAAAATACAGGTCAGCGCACGCATTATCAGCCGTAACGGTTCGATGAAGGACCTGGAAGTGAATCTTACCCCGGTTTCTTTCCTTTTCGAAGGACAGCCGTTTATAGTAAAAGCAGATCTGCAGAATTTCGAAAATCTGAAATACAATATTGTTTCCCGCGGAATCCTGGACATCGGGAAGATCTACCGGGTATTTGCCCAACAAGGTTATGATGTAAAAGGATACGTGGAGACCGATCTTTCTCTCAGGGGACGCCAGAGTGATGCGGTGGCAGGGCGTTATGATCTGCTCTTTAATTCGGGAACGATGAAGGTAAAGGATGTACTGGTCCGTTCCGAACTCTTTCCTATGCCTTTCTGGATACGCAATGGCCTTTTCCGCTTCGATCAGGATAAGATGTGGTTCGATGCGTTCAACGCCAGTTACGGCAAGACGAATTTAACGCTCAACGGATGGCTTTCCAACGTGACCGATTATATGATGAACCAAAAGGCACCGTTGAAAGGGAGTTTCGATCTGACCAGCAATGCCATTTTCGTTGACGAATTCATGGCTTTTGCTTCTGCCAGCCCGGTCCCCGGAGTTAAGAAAGGGGAGACAGGCGTAATCCTGGTCCCGGGTAACCTGTCTATCAGCTTTAATGCCACCGCCAAAAAAGTGCAGTATAATGGAATGGGCATCGATAGTTTTAGAGGGCAGCTGGTCATCGACAGCGGGAAGATAAAATTGAACAAAACTGGATTTATCCTGATCGGAGCGCCTGTTGAAATGGATGCCGGTTATAAAAGTCTTTCGCCGGACAGGGCGCAGTTCGATTACCGTATCCATGCGAAAGAGTTCAGTGTGAAAAGAGCCTATAACGAAATAAAATTGTTTCATGATCTGGCCAGCTCGGCCTCCAAGGCAGAAGGAATTATCTCTCTGGACTATCAACTGGGGGGCAAGCTGGATGGAAATATGCATCCGGTCTATCCTTCTTTAAAAGGAGGCGGAGTACTATCCGTTAGTAAGGTAAAAATAAAAGGGCTTAAATTATTCAGTGCGGTGAGCAGGGAATCGAACCGGGATGTGAATGACCCTGACCTGTCGAAGGTGGATATCAAATCTTCGATCAACAATAATATCATTACGATCGAACGCACGAAGATGAAGGTGTCGGCATTTAAATTGCGTATGGAGGGGCAAGCCAGTTTTGATGGTAAGCTCAACCTTAAGTTCCGCGTCGGTCTGCCGCCTTTTGGCGTGATTGGTATCCCGTTAAAGATTACAGGCACCCAGGACGATCCAAAAGTGAAAGGGGGCCGGGGAAGTAAAAAGGATGAATTGGAGGAGACGGAGGACAAGGAAGAAGAAGGGAAGGAGAATTAAAGCCGGATTATAGGGAACCCACCGGTTTTTGAATGGCTAACCCTGCTCTTTCCCTGACGGTTTCGAAATTCACGGTATTGAACAATTCCCCATTCTCAAAGACAGTTACCAATTGATCAGCCTCTTCCGGCATTTGCTCTTCCCGTACCGTTTGATATCCCGCAGATGTTTGCACCAATTTAAGCCGTCCGGCTTTGGATCTTTTAAACGAAGGGATCAGCCGGCCATGATCGTCGATCTCAAGCGGGTGTTTTTGTATGTCGGTGCCAATACCTCCGATTTCTGCGTAAGAACATTTGAAGGCAAATTTCTGGGTATCTCTGTCTACTTTTTGAAGTAGCGCACCACCCATACCCAGCAGCAGATTCTCAGCACTGATGCCGTTAACCTTTAAAGCGCCATAGATGGCCCGGATGCTGGATGGGTTGACCCCGTCTCCCTGAAGGACCCTCACTTGCGGGGGAAGAACCTTATACCCTTTTTCATTGATGGAATACCCGAATTTATTCATAAGGATGGCGAAGACTTTTAAAAGTGTGAACAAGGGATCGCCGCTATCCGGTCGGATCACCAGCACCCCTTCCCTGCTTAATACCAGTTCTTTCAGTTCGGCTCCCCAATATTCGCTGCAAGCCCGGAGAATATCGTAGGAGTCCGATACACAGGCTACAATGCCTGTTGGAAAAGTCCGGAGCACATGCCGGAAAACCTCCAGTTCGCCTTCTTCTCCCAGCAAAGTGCAAACAGAATGCTCGGTTGCGGGGACCGAAAGGCCATAAATAATTTCTGTTTGATAATATTTTTTTGCCAATACGCTTCCGGCAATGTTGTCACTTCCTCTGAAATTAACCAGATGCGCCGCTCCGCCCAAACCTGCACTTTCTACAGAGCTGACTCCCCTGAAACCGAAATCGTTAAGGACAAGGTCGATACCTTCCATTGCCTTCGGGGATGCAGTTTCTGCATAATAGGAGGAAATGATTTTCTTCACTTCTCTCGATAAGGTGGCAACGGTATTGGGATACCAAACCTGCATCAGGAGTGTTTCCAGGAAATTGCTGAGCCAGAAACATTCAGGATCTGTATTTTCGATGGTCATCAACACATTACCCACCGGAACGACGGTACCCTCGGGTACGGCCTTGATCCTCACGGGAAGTTTCCCCCCATGCTTTTTCAGGATATGATCGAACCTGCTTCGGTTGAACACATCCTTGCGTCCAAAGACCTGCTCCAGCAGCGCTTCGGCCTCATCTATCTTTTCTTTCGTAATAACCATCCCTTCGAGGTAGGCTTTCAGGATATACTGCAGCCCGAAAAAAACAGTTTCGCCGAATTCTCCGCCCCTGCTTTCCATGTAAGAATAGATCCTTGTGGTACCCGGATAGTATAATTTATGATGGGAATACTTATACGCGTCGGCCAGTAATAAAATGTTTTCACGTGATTGCATACGATCCATTAAAGGGTTTTTGGAAAATCTTCATAGAATGCTGAATTATAAGCAAGATAAAACGCCGTGTCCTGAATTTAATGCGAAGGTCTTAAAATAAATTTTTATCTTAAGAGAAATTGCCCCAAAAATGAAAAACACACAACGGACTGCCAACAGCTCCTTCGGGAGATCTTTCCGGATCTTATTCCTCTTTTTACTTATGGGGGATCTTTGCTGTCTGATCAGCCCGGCTTTTTCCCAACAGGGATCAACGGGCAGTCCGGTGTACGCAGGTAAATCAGCGATAGCAGGACAGGTAGGGATCTTTGACGGACACGGGGATGTGGGAAAGGGGGTGAAACAGGGATCGGCAGTTTATTTGCCTGATAATCAACAATATGTTATTTCTGGTGCAGGGTATAATATCTGGAACGACCACGATGAATTTCAGTTTGTCTGGAAAAAATTAAAAGGAGACTTTATCCTTTCGGCCAGGGCGGAATTTGTAGGTTGGAACGGAGTGGAGGATCATAGGAAGGTGGGCTGGATGGTACGCAAGAGTCTGGACGGAAACTCTCCCCATGTAAATGTGGTGGAACATGGCGATGGATTAACCTCTCTCCAGTTCAGAAGAAAGGAGGGCGAAAGTACAGGGGAGATCCGCTCGGCGCTTACCCATGCCAATATTCTGCAGTTGGAAAGAAAAGGAAAAACGTTTACCATGAGGGTCGCAAAATATGGTCAGCCTTTTTCCATAGAAGAGATGACCCTCGACCTGGGAGATGAAGTATATGTCGGGCTTTTCGTTGGTTCCCATAATCCCGATGTACTGGAAACCGGGATCTTCAGTAATGTACGCATCTCCATACCAGCCAAAGAGAACCGGGCCGACCCGGAAAAAATGATTTTGGGTAGCAACCTGGAACTGTTGGATATCGCTACGGGCCGAAGGGAAATCGTTTATCATGTACCTTATTCCATCCAGGGACCGAACTGGACGCCGGATGGCAAATCGATTATCTTCAACAGCAGCAAGGGCTTAGTCTATCGATTCGATCTGGCGGACCGGAAGGTGAGCTTAGTGAATACGGGAGAGGTAAAAAATAACAACAATGATCATGTCCTTTCTTCCGACGGAAAAATGCTGGGTCTTAGCAGCTGGGTGGAAAAATCTGGCGGTTCCATTATTTATACGGTGCCGGTGGGGGGTGGAATTCCCAAACAGATCACACCGAAGGGACCGTCCTATCTGCATGGTTGGTCGCCCGATGGCAAGAGCCTGCTCTTTTGCGGACAGCGGGAAGGGGAATTCGATGTCTATAAGATCCCGGCCTCCGGTGGCCAGGAGGTTCGGCTGACGGATGCAAAAGGATTGGATGATGGTCCGGAATACAGTCCGGACGGGAAATTTATTTATTTTAATTCCGTACGTTCCGGTCTTATGCAGATCTGGCGGATGAATCCGGATGGGGCACAGCAGGAGCAAGTCACGCGGGATGATTTCAATAACTGGTTCGCACATATTTCACCGGATGGCAAATCGATGGTCTTCATTTCATTTTTAAAGGATGAGGTGGCACCAGGGGATCATCCTCCCTATAAACATGTTTATATCAGGCTAATGCCGGTTAACGGAAGCGAGCCAACCGTTATCGCCTACGTATACGGTGGCCAGGGTACGATCAATACGCCATCCTGGTCTCCGGATAGCAAGCGGATCGCCTTTATCGGCAATACCGATGAATTGCCTGAACACGTACTCCCTTGAGTAATGTGCGTATATACCGGATGCTTGATTTGTAATTTGCTTTTTGATAAAATCAGTATAATGAAAACGATAATTGTAAGCCTGAACTTGTTGTTTTTTCTATCAGCAGCAGGACAGAACCGGGTAAAAAAGGTAATTGTTTTTACTACGGCCATTAATACGTCTTATCGGATCAGCCCCACCGATACGCTGCCGTTCAATAAAATGGACCAGCCATTGGAAACCGATGTTTGTGTATTTGTGGATCCTTCCAAAAAATTCCAAACCTTTCTTGGTATCGGTGGAGCGCTAACAGATGCTGCTGCGGAAACCTATGCCCGGTTACCGCCCGGAACGCAGCACGAACTCCTGCAGGCTTATTATGACAGCGTCAGGGGCATAGGCTATACATTTGGGCGGACGAATATCAATAGTTGCGATTTCAGCAGTGATAATTATACCTATGTGGAGGAAAAGGATACTGCATTAACATCCTTTTCCATCGCCCATGACAAAAAGTATAAGATCCCGTTGATAAAAGATGCGATCCGCGCCGCAGGTGGCAAGCTTCCTTTGTTTGTGTCACCATGGAGCCCGCCGGCCTGGATGAAGGATAATAATAACATGATGCAGGGCGGAAAATTAAAGACAGCATACAGGCAAAGCTGGGCGAACTACTATGCCAAATTCATCAAGGCCTATGAGGCGGACGGGATCCCGGTTTGGGGGCTTTCTGTGCAAAATGAACCAATGGCCAAACAAAAATGGGAATCCTGCAACTTTACAGCCGGGGAAGAGCGGGATTTTGTAAAACAATATCTGGGACCCACCTTAAAAAGACAAGGCCTTGGAGAGAAAAAACTAATAGTCTGGGATCATAACCGGGATTTGATCTACCAACGGGCCACTACCATTTTCAGCGATCCTGAAGCAGCAAAATATGTATGGGGTATTGGTTTTCATTGGTACGAAACCTGGACGGGAAGCGACATGCAGTTTGAGAACCTGAAACGGGTGGCGGAGTCCTTCCCATCCAAGAACCTGGTCTTTACAGAAGGATGTATCGAAAAATTCACCATAAACCGCGTAAAGGACTGGTCGTTGGGTGAACGTTATGGCCGCTCTATGATCAATGATTTTAATGCCGGAACGGTTGCCTGGACGGACTGGAATATATTGCTCGACGAAAACGGAGGGCCCAACCACGCCGGAAATTTTTGTTTTGCTCCGATCCATGCAGATACCAAAACCGGCCAGCTCATCTATACGAACTGCTATTATTACCTGGGACATTTTTCAAAATTTATCCGCCCCGGTGCCAGGCGGATCATCAGCTCTCCGAACAGGGATCTGTTACAGACAACAGCTTTTCTGAACACGGATGGGAAAATAGCGGTCGTGGTGTTGAATACTACCTCCGCCAGGATCCCCTATTCCTTGTGGATTAACGGCAACGCCGCAGCCATAACAAGTTTGCCGCATTCCCTCACCACATTGATTGTTGAATAAACCTGATCATCGCATAAAAAAGGATTTAAATATGCAAACAATAATGATCCGAAAAATACTGTTTTTTTTAGCCGCGATGCTGATCGCCTGTTGCAATCCGGGATATGCCCAGGAACAGCCGGGGGCAAAAGTCTGGCTCACGAATCCCGACCGGTCCGCTTTATTTCAGGAACAACGGGAAACGCTGACCTTTCAGAAGAACAAACCCAATGGACCAACGATCGACGTAGATGCTAAAAAGGGGTATCAAACGATGGATGGATTCGGATTTGCGTTAACAGGCGGAAGCGCCATGCATATTATCCGGATGAGCCCGGAAAGCCGCAGTGCTCTTTTAAAAGAATTATTTGCAACCGATGGAAATAATATCGGAATAAGTTATTTGCGTTTAAGTATCGGAGCCTCCGATCTGAATGAAAAGATATTTTCCTATGATGATCTTCCTGTGGGCCAAACGGATACCGCGATGGCAAAATTTGACCTGGGTCCCGACCGGGCGGATGTAATCCCCGTACTAAAGGAAATCCTTACCATCAATCCCCATATTTTAATCCTGGGTTCTCCCTGGTCGGCGCCTGTCTGGATGAAAACCAATAACGATACCAGGGGCGGTAGTTTAAAACCGGAATTTTACCCGGCCTATGCAAAATACTTTGTCAGGTATATTAAGGACATGAAGGAGGCCGGTATCCGGATCGATGCGATAACTGTCCAGAACGAACCCCTTCATCCAGGCAATAACCCAAGCCTGCTGATGCTGGCTCCGGATCAGGGCATTTTTGTAAAAAACCATTTGGGTCCGGCATTCAAAGCCGCTAACCTGGATACCAAAATAATAATTTACGATCATAATGCGGACAGACCCGATTATCCTATGTCTATCCTGGACGATCCAGGAGCTAATAAATTTATAGACGGCTCAGGCTTTCATTTATATAACGGCAAGATAGAAGCATTGATGGATGTCCATAATGCGCACCCGGATAAAAACCTATACTTTACCGAACAGATGGTAGTGGATGACCAGGAAGATAGTCAGAAAGGCAGGATCCGAATCGCTCAACCTGTGAGCCGGCTTTTTATCGGCGCTACCCGCAACTGGTGTAAAAATGTATTGGAATGGAACCTGGCGGCAGACCCGCAGTTTAAACCCTTTACCGACAGGGGAGGATGTCCTATGTGTCAGGGTGCAGTGACAATTGACAAAAATGCCGTAACCCGTAACCTGGCTTATTATGCCATGGCGCATGCTTCTAAATTCGTTCGCCCTGGCTCGGTAAGAATATCCTCTAATGGGACGGGTGATCTGGCCAATGTGGCCTTCCAAACGCCGGACGGGAAAAAGGTATTGATCGTTGCCAATACCGGCCCATCCCTGCAAAGCTTCACGATCCGTGATGAGGACCGGACGGCGGTAGCTACTTTACAGGCGGGTGCCGTGGCAACTTATGTATGGTAGAATCCGGCTTTACTAAGGCCGTTATAAAGCAAAACATATGTTTTCCAATAAAAATCAAAATCATTTTAAATTGACTTTTTTCTTCCGCATGTTTATTTCGTGCACGCGGATTCCGTGCATGTTGATCCCTTGTATGCTGATCCCGGCCCTTCTTTTTACGCCTGTGGATGCCAGTAGCCAGGGCTATTTGAGAGCAGAGGGAAAACTGATCGTGAATGAAAAAGGAGAAAAAGTAATCCTGCGGGGAATGGGATTAGGTGGATGGATGTTGCAGGAAGGGTATATGTTCCGCCTGGGCAATATCGGCCAGCAGTACAAGATAAAAGCTAAGATCGCGGAGCTGATAGGCCCTGAAAAAGCGAATGCTTTCTATGGGGACTGGCTGGCTTACCATACCCAAAAGGCAGATGTGGACTCGATGGCTTCCTGGGGGTTTAATTCAGTCCGCTTGCCCATGCACTATCGTTTATTTACCAGGGCAATCGAAGAGGAGCCGGTAGCGGGCCGGAATACCTGGCTTGATAAAGGGTTTGCGATGACTGACAGCCTGCTCGGCTGGTGTAAGGCGAATTATATTTACCTGATCCTCGACCTGCATGCTGCGCCTGGGGGACAGGGAAACGATTTGCCTATTTCTGACCGGGATCCTGCCAGGCCATCTCTTTGGCAAAACGAAGCCAACCAACAAAAAACGATCGCACTTTGGAAAAAACTGGCGGAGCGGTATGCAGGCGAACCCTGGGTCGGTGGCTACGATATTATTAATGAACCGAACTGGGGGTTTGAAGACCCTAAGGATATCCGGGGGACTGGCGAGAAAAAAAATGAGCCCCTGCGGAAACTGATGATGGATATTACAGCAGCCATCCGCTCAGTTGATAAAAAGCATATCATCATTATTGAAGGCAATGGATTCGGTAATAATTATAACGGCATATTACCGGCATGGGATCCGAATATGGTCCTTAGTTTTCATAAATACGGCAATTTTAATACGGAAAAAGACATCCGGCGTTTTCTGGACCTGAGGGAGAAATATAATATGCCGTTATGGATGGGAGAGTCCGGAGAAAATTCAAATACCTGGTTTACGGAGGCCATTCAATTGGTGGAAAGGAATGATATAGGCTGGGCCTGGTGGCAATTAAAAAAAATGGGAATCAACAACCCCCTGGAGATCAGAATAACACCCGGATACCAGCGATTGCTGGATTATTGGAACGGGAAAGGAATAATTATCACAGGGACGTGACGGATGCTATGTTCAGACAGGTCCGGTCCGCAGAAACGATTCCTTTTAATGGATATCGCCTCGGTGATCGATTGTCCGTCCCTTCCGTGGATTATGACATGGGCAGACAGGGAGTGGCATATTTTGACCGGGATTCTGCCAGCTATCATTATACGCCTGGGGTAAAGACGACCGGTAACCGTGGTTACGCTTACCGCAATGATGGGGTCGATATCCGGAGGGATATTAAGGGATATTATGTGTTTAGTATTGAGAATGGCGAATGGCTTCAATACACCATTGAGGTGGAGAAGAAAGCGAAGTATACCGTCAGTTTTATTGTATCAGCCGCTTCGGATACCGGACGGCTTTCCCTTTTTTCCAATAATGTTTTATTGGTGAATGGACTACAGGTTCCGGGCTCCGGGGCCATGAATATCCGCCAACCAGTTGCTAGACCTCCGGATAGGGAAGAGAAGGATGTCGAAGAACCGTTAAACTGGCAAACGATTTCGGTTCAGCATGTTTCCCTGGAAAACGGCAGCAATAAGCTGAAAGTAATGGCGGACAAAGGAGGATTTAATTTTGTATCCATTCAATTTTCAAGAGAGTAAACGGATGGCTTTTATCCAATGGCGTAGGACGGAACAATGGATACCCCACACCGCCTGGTTCCTTCTGACGGTTACCGCTATGGCGCATTCTTTATTCCAGGGCGGCCAGGGTCTGGCTGGACAAATTAGCCGTTGACAGTGGCTTTTCCATTGACTATATCCAGGATCCCCATGTCATTGACAGCTCCTTCCTGGAGAAATATCAGCTGTTTATTCAGCTCGATTATGCCCCTTATGCCTGGGGGGATACAGCCATGAAAGCCTTCCGGCAATATATTGAACAAGGGAGGGGCGGATGGATCGGTTTTCATCATGCCAGTTTGCTTGGCGAGTTCGACGGGTATCCGATGTGGCAATGGTTCTCGACCTTTATGGGGGATCATACGGTAATATGGATGAACGGCCATTATGCGGCGAGGAACATTTATATTTTTATGGGGCATTCCCCGGACCTTTTCGAAAATCCGGTCTATGCCACTATTTTCCGGAACGCCATTTTTTGGGCCGCTCGAAAGGGTGGAATGCGGGAATAATGACCGCCTCTTCTGCTTACTGAATTTTGGCCCTTTTCCGGGCCTGCTTCCTCCGGTTTTGTTTCAACATCCAGGTATACATGTCAGGAATGGTTTCGTAAAGGCCCTCTATCCCATGGCCGGCTCCGGGCAATCGGGTGAACCGGATATTTCCCCGGCAGTTTTGTAACCGGCTGACAATGCGTTCGGTTTCCGAAATAAGAATTTTATCATCGGCTGTACCATGGAAGGCCCATATGGGAATATTCCTGAGGTTACAGATCCTTGACGTATCCGAATCATTACAACCGCCGCAAAGAGGAACAAGGGCGGCAAATACGGAAGGATGATCCATGGCAGTAATAAACGTTCCGAAACCCCCTATACTGATCCCGGTCATATATACCCGGTCGGTATCGATCCGGTATTTTTCCCTTAGCTCAAGATACAACGAATCAAACCAGTTCTCCGCAGACCAATACCTGTCGGAAGGGCATTGTGGAGAGGCAATAATAAAATCGAATTTTTTGCCCCTCGCAACCAACGAAGGAAGCCCATATCCCTTCAATTTATTGAGTTCATTCCCTCTTTGCGAACCACCATGCAGATAAATCACCAAGGGATATTGTTTGGTATTTTTTGCATATTGCTCCGGCAAATAAAGAAGGTAAGGGTATTTTGTTTTAGGTTTATGTGGCGCATAACCTTTAGCGGCGGGGGAAGAAGAAACGTTTTGTGCTAGCGATGGTTGTACGGCCAAAAAAAAGATAACGGCAACCGGCAGAATCGTAAACAGTAAATTTTTTTTTATCATAGAAAATGGGAAAAATAGGCCTGTTAAGCGTTTTGGAGCAAAATAACCTGGCACAAAGATGACATAAAAATCTGCTTTTCAGTTAAATACCTTTTAGCAATTTGTTTAGTTGGGCAGTATTAAAAGCGCATTAAATCATGCCTGATTTATCTCTTATACAATATTTTAACAATGGGCTTAACATAGTTATACTTAATTTTGACAAAGAAAGGGAAGAGATAGTGAACCTGGAAAAATAAAGAACGAATAGATTACCTCATTATAAAAAAAGTGCAAAAATTTTAAAAAAGCACTTTCTTAAAGTTTCTCATAAGCAGTTAGTTTTGGTTACGGCCCCTGTTTCCACAGGGGCTTTTGTTTTGCCCATGCCCGGGGCTCTCTTGGGTAAACATGCCGCCCCGGGCATTCGGGCAAAACAAAATCAATGCGTCGCGCCCAAGGGGGAGCCCCTTGGGAATCCCCCTTTTATGAAGACAATTGTTTTTTTAAGGTTTTTCGCCTTGGGATTCCCTTTTCAAAAACATTCATTTTTTACTATTGGTTCCATTAGGATTTGTGATTAATATTTACGTTTTTTGGAAATACAATTTTAATGTATGTTCCTGGAAATTGTGCGCTTGAAATATTCAATTTTAATGTTGTAAATTTTAACGGACTGCGATTAATCGACTAAATTTGTAGGGATATGGCGAAGCCATATGGCAAAGGGCATTTTTGGGTCAATTCCATAATACCTGGATAATACCCCCATATACCCACGGAAAAACCTTCAAAATACCGTGGCCGGTTTTTTGCAATAATTTGTTTTATGCCAAAAAAGCAAAGTGCCGGTATTCTTTTATACCGGTTAACCGATTTGGGTCTGGAGATATTCCTGGTCCATCCGGGAGGGCCCTTCTGGAAGAAAAAAGATGCCGCCAGCTGGACGATCCCCAAGGGAGAGTTCAGGGATGAGGAAGGCGCCCTTCCCGCGGCTCTCCGGGAATTCAGGGAAGAAACGGGCTTTACTCCTTCGGGTCCCTTTATCCCGTTGACGCCCATCCGGCAAAAGGCTGGAAAGCAGGTTTATGCATGGGCTGCTACCGGTAATATCGTACCGGCTTTGATCAAAAGCAATACGGTTACTTTGGAGTGGCCTCCCCGCTCCGGACGGAAAATAACCTTTTCCGAGGTGGACAAAGGGGATTGGTTCACGCTGGAGGCTTCCAGGATAAAAATCAATCCTGCACAGATTGCTTTCCTGGATGAATTGAAAAGTGTACTTTTACCCCCGATTGACTAACCCACAAATAAATACAATGAACAAAGCAGAATTAGTTGAAAAGATTTCCGGAGACGCCGGTATCTCTAAAAAGCAGGCTGCAGCCGCCCTGGATTCCTTTACAGAAGCAGTTGCCAAGACCTTAAAGAAAGGGGATAAAGTGATCCTCGTTGGTTTTGGTACGTTCTCGGTTTCCAAAAGAGCCGCACGCACAGGACGCAATCCTCAGACCGGAGCAGCTATCAAGATCAAAGCCAAAAAAGTGGCTAAGTTCAAGGCTGGCGCGGTTCTGGCAAGCAAAGTCTAACGACTGCCGCTTAAAAAAATTAACCCCCTTTTGGATCTTCCATCAGGGGGTTATTATTTTTACAAGCCGGGAACCATTGCCCATAGCCTTTGCCCGCTTGTTATTGGTCTGTTTTAACGCTCACAAATATTCTTCAGTTTATTCAGCCCTTCTCCGAAATCCTTCTCCATATTTTTTTCTATGACCCCGAAAAGCTTTATGATATTCATGGGGTAGGGGGTGCTGCTGACGATCTTCCAGGTTACCCGGGTAGCACCTGTTTCTTCCCGGACCTGGATGTAAGCCTGGCCTGTGCCTTTAAAAGGACGGATAAAATCTACACGCGAAACCAATTCGGACCTGTCAGTTACCGAAAGGATGGTCTGAATTCCTGCGCCTACATTTTTTATGGCGCTGTCCCAGGAGTATTTGGCGCCAGGAGTGCCGTCGGTTCCGGAAAATTCTATCCGGATGTCCGGATCTCTGCCCACCCAGGGATTCCAGCTATTAAGGGCTTTCAGAGAGTTGGTTTTTTCCCATACCCTGGAAAGAGGGGCCTTGACAGAAATGGATTTTTCATAGGTCCAGCCGGTCCCTGTAACCGCAGCCATAAGCAGGATCAGGACTACAATTCCTCCGATAATGTACAGTGCAAGCATAAGAAATTTGTTTTGTGATAATAAATATAGGAAAACTCCATCTCCCCGTTCCTGTTTTCATACGGAAAAGGCCCTAAACTCCGCAGATAACGAAACAGTGCGAATCCGACATTCTGAGGGGGTGAATCTGACAAAAGCGATCGCCCGATATGGCTGGAGAAGGCATTCTGCCTCCCTTAAGGAACCATTTAAAAAGGAATCGTATGTGGATTAATTATATTTTCTTTATTTTGCCATTTTATAACCATTAATATATTTCCATGAACAAAGCTGAATTGATCGAAAAGATCGCCGCGGACGCAGAAATTTCTAAAAAGGATGCTGGTGCAGCCCTGGATTCCTTTACCGATACCGTTACTAAGGCATTGAAAAAGGGAGATAAGGTTACGTTGGTAGGTTTTGGTACTTTCTCCGTTTCCAAACGCGCTGCCCGTAATGGCCGTAATCCTCAAACAGGAGCTACTATTAAGATCAAGGCAAAGAAAGTGGCCAAATTCAAGGCTGGAAAGGAATTATCGGAAAAAATATAGTTTTTCCAATGGAAGTATTTTACAAAGGCCGGTTGAAAAACCGGCCTTTTTCTGTGGTGTGCCTCTTTGTGCCCGCAACATGCTCAACTGAGTAATAAATTCCCCTTTCTCACCAATACAAGGTCAACTGCGGGAACGATTAGAGGGCCTGACGCGAGTTTGGCCCAATTTTACCGCCCCATAATACCTGAAATGCCCTTCATTAGCCTCAATTTAACCCTACTGCTCATATTTGAGAAAAGGAGATAGTTGGCACTATATTTTACTTTAACAGGTTTAGAATATTAATAATGAATCGCCATGGCTGGAACAAACAACAATAAATCGACAAGCAACAATAGTCCAAAAAAGGGGAGGGGTTTCCGGTCTCCCTATGTGCTGGCGGTCATTGGCGGATTAATCGCAGCAGTGGCCTTATGGCAATTCTTTAAGTACAGGATTGCTGAAAAAGGAATTCATAAAGGCATTTCAGAAAAGAGTTACGGACTATACACCATTCATTATGACGACCTTGTTATTGACGAGGTAGCTGGACAATTACATGTAAAGCATATAGAAATTTCACCCGATACAACTGTTTTTAACCGGATGGTTAAGGAGGGAAATGCCCCGCCGGTCATTATCAGGCTAAATATTCCTGCATTGGATATTGCCGGAATTAAAACGCCCAAGGCCCTGCTCAATAAAGAAATCGAAGGAGGGAAAGTCGAACTTTTTAATCCTGCTCTCGAAGTAATACTAACAGGCATTGCTAAAGATTCCACATTATTTAACCCCGGTAAGGATCTATATAAAACATTATTGGGCAAGTTGCTGAAGATTAAACTGGATAGTATATCGGTTCATAACGCCAAGGTTGTGGTTAGAAATAAATTGTCGGAAACAGGAGCGGATAAAAACGCAGAAGATTTTTTGTTCAAGGGAGAAAATGTTTCCTGTCTGCTGACTGATCTGTTGATCGACAGTACAACAGATAAGGATAATTCCCGGATCTTATTTTCAAAGGAACTCGGAATGACCTGTGATGAATTTGTCCTGCCTTCGAAGAATAAAAAATACCGGTTGATGGTGGAGAAACTTCGTTTCGTTAGCCGGGACAATTCTTTTTATATAGGACAACTCAGGCTGATTCCGCAATTGCCGGAAGAAGAGTTTGCCCGCTCTTTTCCCAAACAAAAGGATCGTTATGATTTTACCCTTGAGGGGATTGCCTTGCATGAAATCGACCGGGGAAGTTTATGGCATAAAAAACTGGAAGCCGAAAGTTTGCTTATTCAAAAAAGCTCCTTTAAAATATATCGTGATCTTTCTTACCCCCGAGATACTATTAGCAAGGTTGGAAAATTCCCCCAACAGCAACTGATGCATTTGCCGGTTCCTTTTCTCATAAAAACAGTGAAAATTGAAAACTCTTTTATTGAATACAAAGAAAAAAATGGCAAAAGCGATAGTGCGGGTAAAATGCAATTATTCAATGCGCACGCAACTATTACAAATGTAACCAATGAGAAAGAAGCCATTGCCCGGAACAATAAATGTATCTTGTTCTTTAATGCCTCCTTTCTTAACCAGGCACCCGTAAAAGCAAAATTGACTATGATCTTAAAGGATCCAAGAGGAAATTTTTTTATTGAAGGAAATATAGGAACGATCAAAGCTCCAAACCTTAACCCGCTCACACAGCCGATGGGCCTGGCGCGAATGGAAACAGGAACCATAAGGAATATTGCTTTTAATTTTGAAGGAACCGATTCCTCCAGTTCAGGAAAGTTGACCATGTTATATGATGACCTTAAGATTTCACTCCTGAAAAAAGATAAAGAAGAAAACAAATACGATAAAAAGGGCTTGGCCAGCCTTGCGGCCAATATCCTGATAAAAAATGACAACCCCGGGAAAAATGGGAAGGTAAGGATAGCGGAGGTCCACTATAACCGGGCGCTCAATAAATCATTCTTTAACATGATCTGGAAATCCATTTTAACAGGGGTAAAAGAAAGTGTCGGAATTAAATAGTCTAAATCAGCTCCGATGCCTCAATGGAAAATTTTAGGGAGCGGGAAAATGGTATTTTTGTTATTACAGGATGCCTTCCGGGAGTTGCAGCAGAACGATCCCTTACGCATGGCGGCCGCCACTTCTTTTTTTACAAGTTTTGCCCTGCCGCCGATCCTCATCATTCTTATCGAAGTGTTCAGTATTTTTGGAAATTCGGTATTTATCCGACACGGATTATTGGACCGGCTGAGCATAGCGTTGGGCAAAAACACGGAAGTGCAGATCAGGGATACGTTAAGGAACGTACATCATTTATCACTTAGTCCGGGTTTGAAGATCGGCGGCTTTATTTTTTTGCTGTTTGTCGCCACGACCCTCTTCACCGTGATAAAAAATTCCCTGAACCAATTATGGAGAATAAGGCTGAAGAAAGACCGCGGATTTGTTTTTGAGCTATTGTACCGGGGCAAATCGATCGGAGTCATTATCCTGGCAGGAGTACTGTTTTTTATCGGTTTTATTTTTCCTGCGTTTTCTGCCTTGGCAGCGCCTGCATGGTTCATATTGCTCTTAAAGTTTCTGGCCGATGGACGGCCTTCATGGAAGGTAGCTATCGCCGGAGGAATATTTACTGGCCTTTTGTTCGCTGTCGGCGAAGCCATGCTGCATTTTCTTCTTTCTTACAACAAGGTGAAGACTATTTATGGGGCCACTGCCTCCCTTGTTTTGCTTTTGTTGTTCGTTTTCTACTCGGCTTTTATTTTTTATTACGGCGCCTGCTTTACCAAAGTATTAGCCAGCCTTATCAACCAACCTATCCTTCCGACCCGTAATGCCACCCGCTATACTTTAAAAAGCATCGAATGGGATGGGGAAGAAAAAGAAGAAAAAGAAGAAAAAGCCTAAAATTGAGCCGTTAACGACGCTCTGCCTCAAGGTAATGCTCCTGCCAGGCATACAAAGGACAATATGAGAATAAGGGGAACCTGGTTCTGAACTTATCGAAAAGTTATAACTGGTACAACTTCACCTTGAAGACAAAAAAGGGGCATTTTTCTCAAATCCACCATAACTCATTTCATATCAATTTTTTATGAATAAAAGGCAAACCCGGTAATTTTATATGTGGTAAAAGCAAATTAACATCCGGTAAAGCAAAAAGTAATATCTTGCGGCCTAATCGGGAAGAAAAACAGGATTGCGTGTCCATAGTAGAAACTGTGGGCTTTTTTATATTGTTTTCTTTAACCTTTTATTAACCCGAAGGGGAATACATTTGTCAATCGATTGAAACGCACCTGACTGATAAGCCGAAAGGGGGAAAACAGGGGTGCCTACTGGTTCAGATTGATCAAAAAAAGACATTCATTTACAAGTGAAATTATGAAGAAGCTTTTCGTTATTGCAATGGCTTTTTTGGCCACGACTACTGCTTTCGCTCAATCAAAGGATTCCGTCGCTACAAAGGACATCGCTGTTGCAAAGGATACCGTGGGTACCCCCAGTGCCGTTACTGGTAAAAAATCCCATAAAGGCAAGCATAAGGATAAGGCTGCTGCCAAAGATGCTGCTCCAAAAGCTGTTGTTGCAGCAGCTCCCGTAACTTCTGCTCCCGTCAAACCCAAGGTCAAAGATTGGAGTAAGATAAATCTCAGCAAACGGCCAAACGACCATTTTATGTTCCAGTTAGGGTATGATAACTGGGCGGGCAAGCCGGATAGTATTCATATTAAAGGATTTAACCGCAGTGTGAATGTCTATTTCATGTTTGATTTCCCCTTTAAGACCGATCCCCGTTTCAGCATTGGAGCCGGTTTGGGCTTTGGATGCAGCAATGTATTTTTTGATAAACAACAGGTAAGGGTGGCAGACAACAGTCCGACCCTGGGATTCCCTTATACGCCGACAGGAGACCATTTCAAGAAGAATAAATTGGTGACCACTTATTTTGAAGCTCCCCTCGAACTACGGTTTGCCCTGGATCCGGAAAACACCAATAAATCCTGGAAGTTCGCCGTCGGAGCCAAAGTCGGCCTGATGCTCAGTGCCTATTCGAAAGGAAAGACCTATCAGAACGGCGCCAATCAGACTACCGGGAATTATACTGTTAAATTCAGCGACAAACAATTTTTCAACTCCACCAAACTGGCGGCAACAGCCCGCATAAGCAAAGGTGTATTTGGCGTGTTTGGTCAATATCAGTTAAATGCGCTGATCAAGTCCAATGCCGGACCAGCAGTTTATCCCTTTTCCTTTGGTTTCATGGTGAGCGGTCTTTAACCATAACAATACTTACCTTTGCCCTCCAAAAGGCAATAGTTTGATAGATAAGAAAAATAAATTACAAAAGGAAGAAAAGGCCATCCTGGTCGGTTTGATACATAAGACCCAGACGGAAGAGCAATCCAAAGATTATCTGGATGAACTGGCTTTTCTGGCTGAAACCGCCGGAGCGATCACATTGAAGCGTTTTACCCAGAAATTGCAACACCCTGATAGCAAGACCTTTGTCGGGAAAGGGAAGTTAGAGGAGATCAAGACCTATATCACCTTAAAAGAGATCACCCTGGTCATTTTCGACGACGAATTGTCCGGTTCCCAGATCTCTAATATCGAAAAGGTCCTGGATACTAAGACAATCGATCGTTCAGATCTGATTCTGGACATTTTCGCCAGCCGGGCCAAGACGGCCCAGGCCAAACTACAGGTGGAATTAGCCCAATATCAATATATACTTCCTCGTTTGCGTGGGATGTGGACGCACCTGGAAAGGCTGGGAGGGGGTATTGGTACCCGCGGACCCGGAGAAACGGAGATTGAAACGGACCGCCGTATCATTAAAGATAAGATCGCCTTATTGCGCAGGCGGTTATTGGAGATTGACAAACAGGCGTTCACGCAGCGTAAGGATCGCGGAGAATTTATCCGGGTTGCTCTGGTAGGGTATACCAACGTTGGGAAATCAACACTGATGACCGCTTTAAGCAAAAGCGAAGTTTTTGCGGAAAACAAACTTTTCGCCACCCTCGATACCACCACCCGAAAAGTGGTTTTTGAAACGGTTCCTTTTCTGCTCAGCGACACCGTCGGATTTATCCGCAAACTTCCCCATCATCTTATTGAAAGTTTTAAAAGCACCCTGGACGAAGTCCGGGAAGCGGATATTTTATTACATGTCGTCGATGTTTCCCATTCCGGTTATGAGGAACAACTAGGGGTAGTGAACAAGACCCTTCAGGAATTGGAAGCTTTTGAGAAACCCATTTTGGTCATCTTTAACAAGATCGATCAATATGAGCAAAAGAACTTCGATCCCTGGTTGGAAGAAGGTGTGAAGCAGGAACTCATGAGCGAGCTAAAAGAGCGTTGGGAACGCGAAACGAATGGTCAGTGTGTTTTCGTCTCGGCTACCGAGAAACGCAATATGGATGGTCTCCGCAGTACGATCCTGGAAAAGGTCCGGGAAATGTACCGGATCCGTTATCCCTACAAATCTGAATTTTTCTATTAAAAGCCGGAATTCTATTTACCCCCTGAATTCTTTAAAAAAGCCTGAAATGAGCGCTAAAAAATATAAATGGCATAAGGTCGCCGGATCGGAAGCGGACATTCAATGGTTCGGTAGTGAAATTGCCGAAGTGGAGCTTGAGGGTAAAAAAATCTGCATCGCCCGTGTTAAGGAGGATTGGTATGGTTTTGCTCACACCTGCCCACATGCCGGTGCCCCCATGACGGACGGATATCTGGATGGCGCCTGCCACGTGATCTGCCCTGTCCACCACTTGAAATTCAATCTGAAAAACGGCCGCGATGTCAACGGAGAAGGTTATTCCCTCAAGACCTATCCGGTAGAACGCCGGGCTGACGGAATCTTTGTCGGTCTTGAAGAAGCCGGCGGCGGTTTCTTTAAAAAATGGTTCTGAGCATTTGTTCTTGTTCCTTCTTGTTTCGTGGATCCATCCTGAATGTATACCCTCGTACTAAGTAATTTTTTCCGGGATCGGATGTGATTTTTTTGGTATTTTAAAGGAAGATTTTATAGAATCGTCCTGCCCACCTTCCATTTTTAAAAATTTACCTTTTTATGCATTCCCAAAACCTGCCTTTCCATAAGCTGGCATCACGAAGTATGGCTTCACAAGGTCTGCCTTCCCCAAGTCGTTTAAAGATTGCCTGCCTCTTTTTGTTGGTTGTTTTCCAGCTACAAGGGATGGCACAAGGTACCCGCCTGTTGCGTCAGCCCTCTTTGAGCGCTACGGAACTTGCCTTTGTCTATGGCGGGGATATATGGGTTACCGCAAAAGCAGGAGGGGAGGCTCACCGGATAACCAGTACGGCTGCTACAGAGAGTGACCCACATTTTTCCCCGGACGGTCATTGGATCGCCTTTACATCCAACCGGTCAGGGCTACCTGCCGTTTATGTCGTCTCGTCGGAAGGTGGAGTTCCAACCCGGCTCACCTGGTACCCGGCGCCTGCATCGGCAAGGGGCTGGACGCCGGACGGATCTAAAGTGATCTATACTTCCGGACGCGAGACGGCACCGGTCCCGCATGGACGATTATGGACAGTATCGCTAAAAGGAGGGCCTTCTGTCTTACTGCCGGCCCCCTGGGGTTTTGATGGGGCGGTATCACCGGATGGGAAAAAACTGGTAGTAGACAGAGTGAGCCGCTGGGATGTCGAGTGGCGGCATTACCGGGGAGGGCAAAATACGGCTTTACAGATTTTGGATCTTCATACGCTTGCCGAACAATCTATCCCTAATGAACGAACGATGGACCAACATCCTTTATGGTTGGGAGAAGAGGTCTATTTTTTATCTGACAGGGATTTTATCATGAATGTGTGGGCTTTTAATCCAGGGACCTCTTCCCTTCGCCCAATCACCTCGTTAAAGAACGGAGATATTAAATGGCTGGCCGGAAATGGTAAAGAACTGGTATATGAGCAAGGTGGTTATTTGTTTATGCTGGACCAGGGAACCGGTAAGGGCAAACAGCTCGACATTAATGTCCATGGAGACTTCCCCTGGTCCGAGACCCGCTGGGAAAATGTAACCAGCCGCGCGGAGAATGCATCTTTATCGCCGACGGGTAAACGAATTGTTCTGGAATCCAGGGGTGATATTTTTACCGTGCCGGTGGAGAACGGTAATGCCAGGGATCTTACCCATAGCTCCGATGCTGCCGATCGTCGGCCCATATGGTCGCCCGATGGCAAACAAATTGCCTGGTTCTCCGACAAAGGAGGGGCCGGATACGCCCTGTATCTCAGCGACCAGGAGGGAAAAACGGAACCCCGCAAAATTTCCATCGGGGATTCCAAACTGGCCTGGGAACCGACCTGGTCACCCGATGGAAAATATATTGCTTTTGAAGATAACGAAGTAAGGATACAGGTCGTTGAACTTACCACGGGAAAAATGACCCAGGCTGATGTCGGTGGGCTGAACATAGAGCGGGGAAGGATGTCCCTTAGCTGGTCACCGGATTCGAAATGGATGGCTTATTCCAAAACGGCACCGAATAATTTCAGAAGGATCACCATTTGGTCATTGGCAACAGGCAAAGCAGCACCCCTGAGCGATCCTATGGCAGATGCCATCGAACCTGCCTGGGACCGGGATGGACGGCATCTTTATTTTTTAGCCAGTACGGATGTAGCGCTTGGCTCGGGCTGGGCTAATACGAGTGCCATTCAGGCGCAACCTAGTTTTGCCGCCTATGTGACGGTCCTTCGCAAAGATGATCCGACCCCCTTTCCGCTGAAGAGCGACGAAGAGCCTGATTCAACCAAGGCTGAAAATAAAACAGGCAGCAAATCGGTCGCAAAATCAGAAAGCAATTCGGACAATAAAACTGATTCCAAGACTACTGCCGGAAAAACGGGTGATGGTAAGACGAAGGACAGTACGGATTTCAAGGCCGTTAAGATTGATTGGGAGAACATGGACCGGAGAACCCTGGCCCTGCCCATTCCCGTTGGCGAATATGATCAAATGATCAGCGGGCCCAAAGGTTCCATATTCATCGGGTCCGGTCAAACTATTAGCAAATTCACCCTGGAAGGTAAAAAACTGGATGAATTTGTCAAAAACGCCTCCGATGCCGTTGTTTCAGCCAATGGAGAAAAACTATTGTTTAAATCGTCCGGAAGCTGGAGAGTCGTCAGCACGGCCAAACCACCCGGGACTGCCGAAGGAGTTGTGGCCATGACCCTTCGGATGGAATTGAATCGGGTCGAAGAATGGAAACAGATTTATACAGAGGCATGGAGATACGAGCGGGATTATTTTTATGACCGCGATCATCATGGCCGCGATTGGGATGAGGTCTGGAAATATTATTCTCCGCAGATCCCCTTTATCCGGCATCGCAGTGATCTTACCTATCTGTTGGATCAGTTGGGAGGAGAGTTATCCGTGGGTCATAGTTTTGTTTTCGGCGGTGATTTTCCTGCCTTGGATACAATCCGGGTCGGGGTATTGGGAGCCGATCTGGTTCAGAACGGAGGCCGATGGCAGATCAAAAGGATCCTGACGACGGAGAGCTGGAATCCGGGTTTGTCTGCTCCCCTGGCCAAACCTGGACTGAAGGTGAACGAAGGAGATTATATCCTGAGTATCGATGGTGTCGATCTGAATGCTGATACGGATCCCTATGCCCTAATGGATGGGAAGGCCGGTCAGCAAACCGTTCTATCTATCAACTCGAAACCTTCTCTGGAAGGCGCCCGTGAAATTCGCATCGAGCCCACCGGAAATGAGAATGCGCTGCGTCAACGGGCCTGGGTGGAGGATAACCGGCGAAAAGTAGACGAATTATCCCAAGGGAAACTGGGTTATGTCTGGGTGCCGAATACCGGAGGCCCGGGTTTCATTTCTTTTAACCGGTATTATTTCGCCCAACAGGATAAGGCAGGGGCCGTGATCGATGAAAGGTTTAACGGAGGCGGATTACTGGACGATTATATGGTCGATCTGATGGTCCGTCGATTACGGGCTTCCCTTACCAATGAAGTACCCGATGGAAGGCCCATGCGTCTCCCGGCAGGCATTCTGGGGCCCAAAGTATTGCTGATCAATGAACTGTCTGGTTCCGGCGGCGACTTCTTCCCCTGGGTTTTCAGGCATCAAAAAGTTGGGCCCCTGATCGGTTCAAGGACCTGGGGTGGTCTTGTGAAGTCCTCGGTCCATTATGCCTTGGTTGATGGCGGTGCGCTAACCGCTCCCGACAACGCCGTCTATGACCCCGTTCAGCATAAGTGGATCGCCGAGAACGAGGGGGTACCCCCGGATATAGAGCAAAAGATAGATGCCCTTTCCGTTTCTAAAGGCAGGGATCTGCAATTGGAAAAAGGCGTAGAGGAGTGTTTGCGTCTTCTTGAGCAGGAACCGCAGCCCTCTCTGGAGCATCCGCTTTTTTCCAAACCGGCAAAAAGGAAGTGATTATTGACTGAATTTCATTAAGATAGGCCTAAAGAGCAGGGGGAGAAAAATTATCTGGGTTTTTTTGTCAGCAGGCTTTTTTAAAAGCGAAAAATCCCTATTTTTGCAACCCCTTTTGGGGAAGATTTGTTTTGACCGGTTTTCCGGATTTTAAAAACGAATTTTTTGGACAAATTCCTCCTTAGCTCAGTTGGTTAGAGCATCTGACTGTTAATCAGAGGGTCGCCCGTTCAAGTCGGGCAGGGGGAGCTGAAAATCAATTATTTATAAAGGTCGCCATTGGCGACCTTTTGTTTTTGCAAACAATTTGCATACACGATCTATCTCTTTTATGCCCAATAAGGAACATAAGTCATATTCTTTTTAGATTTATTTCGCAGATCTGAATATTTAATTAGCCCTGCATTAATTGTTTCGACAATGATCCTGGAAGCCATTGGATAATTGGTTTCTGAAATATTAAACCTATTCCTGACTGATTGATTGGTTGTATTTTGACTGCTAACATATTGCAGGCAACAGTGCTGATAGCAGGCTCTTATTCTATCTTCGTTGTCCATTCTTGTCAATTGTCTATAAGAATATAGAATGACTTTAGTATAATTTTCTTCGCGGATAAATTTTGGTGCTGGTAATTGATACGCTTCTATTGCAGCGATCGCTCGGTCAATACCGCTTCCTCTTTCCTCGCATATATTCAGACGCCTGAGAATGGAGGCCATATCTTCGTTCCTGGATTTTGGTGCTGTATCGATAAATCTATTGGTATCGACAAGCGGTATTCCAGGGTTTGTAATTTCTATCCGGTCCTTATAAATTTCAATCATTATCCCAATGCCGGAAATACTTAGGTCTTGATGTATTAACGCATTGGCCACAAATTCTCTTATGGCTTTTTCCGGGTACATCTTGGTTTTTTCTCGAAGAGCGTGTTCTATTATTTCATTGGTAGGCAATTGGTCCATAATATATCTGATAAGCTCCTCAAACCCTGCGGCATAGCCCCTTCCTTCTTCCCTTTCTTTTAGCGCGTTGATATTATTCGTTTTCTCATAAACAATTACTCTGACCGATTTTCTTTTCAAACCCTTGAACTCCCTAATATCTTTTGCAAAGAGAATAGCCCCTAGATTATTAACATCCCAATTCCCTATAGGGTGGGCCTTTATGAACCCTTCATTAACAAGAACATCCAGGATAGCAGTTTTGCTTTCGGGCAAATTTTTAGAGGACATTCGAAAGAAAGCGTCATAATCAAGAAGGCTTAATACTTGGTCAGGGTTGACATTGGATGCGGCTACCAACTCTTCAAAGCTTACATTATTTGAATTGGCAATCAATGTAGCAACCTCCATTGAGGACATCTTAACTGTCTGCCCGGCAGATCTCTTATAACTGTCATAAACAGTACCACCTCTTAAGTAAACCGGCTTGATTGGGTTTTCCGGGAAATGGACTACCAATATGGAATGCCCATTATAAGAAGCTATAATATGATCAACCGTGACAGGTTGTGCAAGATTGTTTCTTGCTATATTGCCCAGCTTCTGTATAATATCATTCGCTTCCTGCTGTTCGATAGATTTTATAGACCCGTTGTTTTGTATCCCGAAAACAAAAAATCCGCCACCTGGTAAATTAGAAAATGCTGACAGGTGTTGGGCAATGCGTTCACTTTTTTGCGACAAGGCCGTCTTCCAATCCAGCTCGTTTATTTCTGCGGGGATTGGATTTAATGTCCTTTCCAATAGCTGCAAAGCTCTGTGTTCCCAATGTTTCATGGCAGTTACATAAGTTTTATACTGATGTTCAATGGTTTATGCCTTAATTATTGCAAATTAAAGAATCCCAGTTACATAAGATAAAACTTTTCCAACCCAAGTTTATAGTTAAATAGATTTCTAGTTGATTATCAATCGATTAGGTTATCCGCCTAGCCAATCTGGAAATGCTAATTACTAACCCACAGAAAGCAGCTCTGCCAAAAACTGATTGGAAATTTTGCCTATTTGATACCCAATTTCCTTCTCATATCAAGAGTAAGTTGGTATTGCTCTTCCACTGAGATCGCCTTCCGGGAATTCTTATTAATATTTTTTCCTTCTTTTGTCCACAATGGAGGGAAAAAGTTGAATGTTTTATCCCCTTGAAGAGAAGCAACTTCCTTTCTCCAATCCTTCCAGCGGTAATCAGCGTAAAACTTCTCCAGATCGCCGGAGAAACAAAATAATAAGAACTCTGAATAGGTCTTTTCCATTGGTTCCCACTCAAGATTATCAGGGGCCAGGTAATATATTTTACCCGCGTCCTTGCCCAAGCCTCCGCCATGGCAAAGAATCCACCCATCGCATCGTCGGCTACCAAATAAAAAGGCGCCTTTTGCCCGTAATTAGTGAGCGATTTTCCCTTGTTCCATTCATCCAGGCTACGGGGAAGTCGAACGCTCCCGGAACCTAATATTCTAACCCACCCATCGTCGACCAGGATTCCTCCCGTTGAATAAACGATTGCACCCATCGGAGAACGGGTGGTTACCTGTGTTTTGAAAAGGGCATCTTTTGCCTTTACTGAATCATTAGGAAGTACTTCAACCTTATTTTTCGCTGAATCTATCCATCCTTGAACAATAGGCCAACCTGGTTCTTTGGAATTAATCAGGTCTTCGATTGGTCGCATTGTTTGAGAATATGAGACGATAGATAAGGCAATTAGGGTGAATGTCAAGATCGTCTTTTGCATTTTTTGCAGATTGTACTTTTATTTAGCTATATATTGAAATATAATATAGTTGTAAATGCATAGCTCTAACGGGGATTACCTTTTGCTATGGATGCTCTACCTTCTTTCTTTAATACTTCCTGAATTTCGGGATTTGGTTCATAAATGATTACCTCCACCTCCAAATTATTCATTTCTTT
Source organism: Flavitalea flava (assembly GCF_054461575.1). Lineage (NCBI taxonomy): Bacteria > Pseudomonadati > Bacteroidota > Chitinophagia > Chitinophagales > Chitinophagaceae > Flavitalea > Flavitalea flava. The sequence continues at coordinate 54,532 of NZ_JBTLQH010000013.1, read as the reverse complement.
TTCTATGAGTGGCCTCACCTGGTTCCAATCCAATCCCCCGTTTCCACAACCTAAGAGAGGTAATGCAACGGATTTTATTTTATTCTCTTTGATTTTTATTTTAAGATCCTTCAAACCTGATTCTATCCAAGCTAATTTAGAAGGATACCGCCAGTGTCCTTTTGTCGGAAAATTAATGATAAACTTTACCGTCCCAATAGGATTTACCGGAACGATAAATACCATTCCCAACTGTACAGAATCAGTTTTTACAGCATCGCGATAAGCCTTGAAATTCTCAGGGAAGGCATTTTTGAATTGTAAGGCAATTCCCTTTCCCATTACTCCTACTGTATTTACGGTATTCACTAATGCTTCAACCTTAGCATCAAGTAAATTGCCAGTTTTAAAGGTGATCATAATAATTTTTTTATAAGGGTGCCATTTATAGCTATTTAGCAATCCCCCCAATTTTTTTTCTGTTGATTTTTAGCTTACAGCCTGCTGAAGCCTTTCTGCCCAGGCCAACCCTTCAGGCAGTTTCGAATTGCTGAACTCAATATGTATGACCCTTCTTCTGTTGCTGCTGGTCGTTCGATTAGATGCATGCTGCAATAGGGGTCGCATAATCATGATGCCACCTGACTTTACCCGGCAAATTTCTTCTTCATTGCCTGAGTTTTTGGAGGAAAACCTGTGAATACCTTTTAGATGTGAACCTGGAATTACCCTAAGGGCGCCATTCTTTTCATCGGTATCGTCGAGATGAATGCGAATGGTAAAAATATTTTCTAAAATATCCAAAGGAGGCTGAACGGCAAATTGATTTTGTTTTACCGTCCAGGAGGTATAACCGGCTAGTTCCATTTTTTTATCGACAGAAATGGTAAGGTCCTGGTGATAGGATACAAACCAATTGGATTCTTCGGGTTTATCAAAATAAATAGACTTTATGACGAAACAACCAGGCACGAAAAACTCAGCTATAACAGAATTTAGTTTCGAATTAAAAATCAGAGACCTTATTTCCGGAATCTCTTTCAGGAATTGCCTGATGGCAAACAGGTCATTTGTTTTTCGGAACATTGGGCTACGGTTATCTGCCCGATCAATTACGGCTTTCATCAGGCTTATTTCTTCTGCACAAAAGACATCTTCAATAAAAATAAAACCTTTATCAATAAGTTGTTCCATTTCATGATTAATTAACAAACTCAATTGGCTGAATACATCTCGATCAATTGGATCAATGCCTTTTTTATATCCAGATAGGCTCCTCCCTGAATGGATATGAACTGATCAGTCATGGGTTGATTTTGGTATAGCATGCCGGGCTCACTCAAAGATATTTCTTTTAGGGGTTTAAGTAGGCCAAATAAAGCGAATAATAAAAAACCGGAAGTAAGGCTATGGCCGGCAATAACAAGTCAACTTTCGAGAGAAATGATCATTTCTTTTGGCAATCTTAGATTGGTAAGTGCCTCGTATTCCATTTCCCGCGTGAGTAAGGCTACGGAAGAATAGTGGTTAAAAAGATAGTACAGGGTTTCGGTTGTCATATGTCAGACAAATTCGTTAGCTAAACAGGCATGAGATCCGGAGCCAAAGGTGATGTGTCTGTGTTATTACTTCTTTCCATAGAAAAGGTATTTGCCTTTGCAAACTGCTTTTCGTCACGGTTGGCTGCAGCCAGGATAATGAGGACTTGTTCGCCTTTATGTTGGGTAGTTGTTCCAAACCGGCAATTTTTTGATAATATTCTTCGGGTATGTTGAACGGGAGGATCGTATCGTAAAACTTCAAGGACAAAATCCGATAATTCTTTTTTGTTCGCAGTGAATCTTCGGTATATAGTAGTGTGGCTATTAGTGGGACTTATTAAATGGTAAAGAGCCGTACTTAGTAATCCCCGGCAGGCATCGTAACTTTGTGTCAACAGGCCTATCAGGTTGGCTATTACAAACCCCATGACTTCCTCTCTTGTTAGAGAGACGTCTGCCGTCAATCTATCTATAAACATATTCAGGGGCCTGGAATGATTGATATGCCATTCCACCTTATTATAAATTTCTTTGGAAACGGTATTGATCCCGTTCACATGCTCTTCCGTTTTAATAGGCAAGGTGAAGGTCACCAGGCGACCCACCCTGTCTGCAATAAACAGGCTATCGGCAGGAGTAAAATCAAATCTATGTAAAATGCACAGGACAGGCAATCGTTTGGCAACCATCTTTATCCAGTCGATTTCTTTGCCGTTTGATTTTTGTTGGAGGAGACCTGCTAAAATTGTCGCAACAGGCGCAGGCTTTCTGTATTGATAAACGGCCATAGCTATTTGCCTGGCAACAGCATGATACGGAGGGTTTTGAAATCTGGGCAGTTTTCCGGTTATGGCTAAGGAATAATCATCAAATCCGGTTGTATTTAAAGAAGGAATATGGGCAGAAGGATTACCCAGCAATTCCTTGCAAAATTCGTAGGAATAAACAGCCCAAAGCTTATTTCTTTCATCATAATAAATAGGATGATCGGAGAGCATTTCATGATATATCTTGTAAGGGTCCTGTTCTTCCGATTGAAGGAATAAAACTGGTTTCATTTCTGGTTGTTGTTCGGGCCTCATTTGGTGTTTTTGTTAGAGATACAAGTTTATGCTCTTTTCCCAAGGGTTAGTTCAGTCCGAAATGAAAGATGGGAGACAATACATAGAGATCTGATTTTCACCTATTTAATTATTAAAGAATTAAATCTATTCCTTTTATTTTGGAAGAATGAAAATATTTGTTTTTGTTTGCGTCATAATAACGCAAACATGAAATCTTTTGATAGTTACATAAATCCATCGCTCGCCATCGATCTGGTAGTATTTGGCTATCATGAGGAAAGGCTGTCCGTTCTGTTGTTAAACAGGAAAGAGACCCCATTCAGGAATTCATGGACGTTACCGGGTGGTTTTTTGCAGATGACCGAAACCTTTAGCGACACCTGCGACCGGATTCTTAAAACAAAATTGGGGATTACTAATCTCTACCTGGAGCAACTATATTCTTTTGATGCTATTGATCGGGATCCAAGGGGAAGAGTTATCTCGGTTACTTATTTTGCCCTTGTCAATCCAACCCAGTTTGAAATTGTAGCAGGGTCGATGGCGAATGACGTTAAATGGTTTGAGATAAAAGAGCTTCCACCACTGGGATTCGATCATGATCTATTGTTTCGCAAAGCATGGGAACGTCTTAAAGCAAAAATCCTGTATAATCCGGTTGGTTTTGAATTGCTGAATGAACAGTTCACCCTTCCGGAAGTCCATCGTTTGTATGAACGGATCCTGGATATTTCTATTGATCGTAGGAATTTCAGAAGGAAGATCCTCGATTCGGAATATATTCTGCCAACGGGAAGACGCAAAACGGGTCTGCAAAACCGGCATCCGGATATATATTCGTTTAATAAGGAACTTAAACCCAATCATTTTAGCCTAAACATTCAATTACCTGAATAATAAACAAATAAAAATGAGAACCTCACCCTTGCTCCTGAAAGACGGTTATAAAGTCGGACACAAATTTCAATATCCCGAAGGGACTACTCTTGTGTACTCCAACCTTACTCCCAGGACATCAAGAAATGAAGATATTAAAGAGATCGTTTTCTTCGGATTGCAGTATTTTATCAAAGAATATCTGATCCGCCAGTTCAACGAAGGGTTTTTCAAGCGGCCCAAAGTTGAAGTGGTAAATGAATACAAAAGAAGGATTGATAATTATCTTGGGAAAGACAGCATCACCTACCAGCACATTTCAGATTTGCACGACCTGGGGTATCTTCCTCTTGAGATAAAGGCTCTTCCCGAAGGCATCCTGGTTCCCATGCGTGTGCCTGTTTTTACGATAAAAAATACTAATCCTGCTTTTTTCTGGTTGACGAATATGTTGGAAAGTCTTTTAAGCGCCATTCTGTGGAAACCTTGTACTTCTGCAACCACGGCATTTCAGTATCTGAAAACATTTACCCGATATGCTGAAGAAACTGTGGGCGAAGACAAGAGTTTTGTTCCCTGGCAGGGGCATGACTTTTCTTTCCGCGGAATGAGTGGTGTAGAAGATGCTGTCCTCAGCGGTGCGGCTCACCTGTTGTCCTTTACAGGAACAGATACCATTCCCGCTATCGATTTCCTGGAAGAATTTTATAATGCCGATTGTGAAAAGGAGCTTATCGGAGGGTCTGTTCCCGCTACAGAGCACAGCGTCATGTGCATGGGCACCAAACAAGACGAATTAGCCACCTTCAGAAGGCTGATCAGGGAGATTTACCCCTCGGGGATTGTATCTATAGTCAGTGATACCTGGGATTTCTGGCAAGTAATCACAGAATTTCTTCCTGCTTTGAAAGAAGAAATCCTTACCCGAAATGGAAAGGTGGTGATACGTCCGGATAGCGGAGACCCGGTAAAAATCATCATAGGTGATCCGGAAGAGCCCATTGGAAGCCCGGCTTATAAAGGAGCGATCGAGTGTATATGGGAAACCTTCGGAGGAATAATCACAGAAAAGGGCTACAAACTTCTTGATGGTCATATCGGTCTGATTTATGGTGACAGTATTAACCTGGAAAGACAGGAAGCCATTCTGGAAGGACTGAAGAAAAAGGGGTTTGCCAGTTACAACGTAGTACTCGGAATCGGGTCTTTCACCTATGAATATGTTACCCGTGATACATTCGGGTTTGCCATGAAGGCAACATATGGAGAGGTAAATGGAGAAGGCAGAGCCATTTTTAAGGATCCCAAGACTGATGACGGAACAAAAAAATCCGCCAAAGGATTAATGCAGATCTTCCGAAACCCCTTAACCGGTAAATTGACGTTAAAGGATGAATGTACCTGGGAAGAAGAAGCCCGGGGAGAGTTACAAACTGTTTTTAAAAATGGTATCCTTACAGTAGACCGGACACTGTCTGAGATAAGAACAAGAGTAATATCACAGTTAACTCCTGTAAAAAGTGAAATAGTATGATACCCCAGTGTGTAGATTTATTCAGACCTGTTGGCTTGAAAGAACTGAGCCTTATAGCCGAAAGTGATTGGAGCGAATTTCCTCCCCGTCTCGAATGGCAACCTATCTTTTACCCGGTCTTGAATCAGACTTATGCCGAGCAAATTGCCAGAGAATGGAATACAGCAGATGCTTTTTCCGGTTTCTGCGGTGCAGTGACTCAATTTGCTATTGGAGAGACGCATTTTCAAAAATACAAAGTAGAAAATGTCGGGGGAGCGATCCATAATGAATTATGGATACCGGCGGAAGAACTCGCGCTTTTCAACCAGTATATAGTTGGAAAAATAAAATTGGTGAAAGCCTTTTTTGGAGAAGAATTTGTGTTTCCGGAAAACCCGCAGTTAAGAAATGAACTTTTAAAATTCAGAGGATGAAATATTCAAATGCCTGGCTACAGGAAAAATGCCAAACTGACGAAAAGATGAAATTCCTTTTCTTCTGGGGCCATCAACCTTCTGCTGATGGCAGCCTTTCACAAAGCTGTTTCAGCCAATGGTGGGAATTATCTTTTGAAAAGGATGGGCAAATATATCCAACGGCGGAACATTGGATGATGGCCGGTAAGGCCAGACTATTTGCCGACGAAGAGATATTAGCAAGGATCCTTTTGGCAAAAACACCCGGGAAAGCAAAAGAACTTGGGCGGAAAGTAAAGAACTTTGATCCAATGGTATGGGATAACAACAAATTTAAAATGGTGGTGGAAGGAAACCTTTGCAAGTTTTCTTCAAATCCATCCATGAAGCAGTTTTTGCTCAAAACTGGTGATAGGGTTTTAGTTGAAGCTAGTCCGGTAGATACCGTTTGGGGAATAGGGCTTGCCGCAGACAATAAAAAAGTTTCCGATCCATTTCAATGGCGCGGAGAGAATTTATTGGGATATGCACTGATGGAAGTCAGGGATTTATTGATTACTAAAACAGGGCCGGATGCAAATTGAACTGGTTAAAGGAGATATAACGATTATGGAAGTAGATGCCATAGTGAATGCTGCAAACAGCTCTCTTTTAGGTGGCGGCGGGGTAGTCGGCGCCATCCATCGAAAGGGTGGGCCGGCCATTCTGGAGGCATGCAGGGAGATCAGGAACAAGCAAGTAAAATGCAAAACAGGGGAGGCCGTTATTACAACGGCAGGGAATTTGCCTTCAAAATATGTAATACATACAGTAGGCCCCGTCTGGAATGGAGGAAGCAGCAAAGAAGAATTATTATTAAAAAATTGTTATACGAATAGTTTGCTACTGGCTCTTCAGCATACGATTGAAAGCATCGCATTTCCAAATATCAGTACCGGGATATACCATTTTCCAAAAGAAAAAGCTGCAGAAATTGCAATTTCAGTGGTTCGGGAATTCGAGCATAAGAATTTAATAAAACGTCTTCTGTTTGTCTGCTTTGATGAAGAAAATTATTTCCTTTACAAAAAACTCCTGGGAATATGAATGAAAAAGAACTCAGGTCAAAAAGCAAGTTCCTTAGCCTGCTACTTCGACACCAACCTGAACTGATAGACCTTACCTTGAATGAAGAGGGATGGGTTAATGTGGAAGAGCTTTTGCAAAAAATGAAAGGTCATTATCCGATGACCCGTGAATTGTTGGATATTATTGTCGAAACCAATGATAAAAAAAGATTTGGTTATAATGAGGAAATGACAATGATCCGAGCTAATCAGGGCCATTCCATTGCAGTAGATTTGCAGTTGGAAAAGAAAGAGCCCCCAGAAACACTTTATCATGGAACCGAAGAAAAGAAAATGGAAGCTATCCAATCTGTAGGCCTTCAGAAAATGAGTCGTCAGCACGTTCATCTAAGTCAGGATAAAGAAACTGCCCTAAAAGTAGGAAGTCGCAGAGGCAATCCTGTAATTCTTGCTATTCACTCCGGCAAAATGCATTGTAAAGATTTTTGCTTTTATCTTTCTGAAAATGGAGTTTGGCTAACAAACCATGTTCCCCTTGAATATATAACCAAATAATCCTATTAATCCTTAACTGAATATTTTATATGAATACGATCAATCTCATTTATCCTCAAAAATCTGATATTTCCTTCTCGATCATGCTTTTCCCGGATGGGCAGCCTCATATAAAAATGGACGGGGTAAGCATGAATAATTTGGATAAAAAACAGCCGCTGCGCATATTCACCAGGATCGCCGGGTCAAATGATTTACTTCAGGCTCTTTTTATTAAGAACGTCCTGGATTACCAGGAATTTGACCATGTGGAATTACATATCTCTTATTTGTTGACCGCGCGTATGGACAGGGTGATGGTTGAAGGAGAACCTTTCTCGCTGAAAGTCGTAGCGAATATGCTGAATCAGGCTGATTTCAAAAAAATAAAAATCTTCGATCCGCATTCGGAAGTTTCGACGGCTTTAATCGACAGGTCTTATGCCGTTCCTAACCACTCGTTTGTAAAACAATCACTGGCAAAATATTTCAACGCTCATCCTGCGAAAGCCTATTGTTTAGTTTCCCCGGATGCCGGAGCATTAAAGAAAATACACAAACTGGCTCAATATCTGGAAGTAGAAAACATAGTTGAGTGCATGAAAGAGCGGGATGTAAAAACAGGGAAACTTACCAAATTCAGCACGGCCACGGAAAATTTTAACGGCCTTACTTGTTTTATCGTAGATGACATTTGTGATGGTGGCGGAACGTTTGTCGGTACGGCTTCGATGCTAAAAGAAAAAGGGGCCGGCAAAGTAGTGTTAATAGTTAGCCATGGTATTTTCAGTAAAGGGACACAATTAGAAAATATTGATGAGATCTACACTACTGATTCCTTCAAACCGGTTGAGAATTGCACTTGTTTTCCGATAGAAGAGTTTATGTAAATTGAACACCCTCTTTGCATTTTATATTTACAGGTATACGGTTCTGTTACTCCGCCGTTTGAAAATGCTCAATTTTTGTCTTCCCCATTGTTTGTCATGTTCTTTATTTTTTAAAATTGAAAATAGATGAATGAACTGCCGCTCTCCTGTGAAAAAACGATGAACAGGACCAATACGGCCCAAACCAAACCAAGCCCTACCCAGGAGGTTTTATGGGCAACTTTAAGGATGCTTGTATTGCGCATTAACCAATGACACAACAACATAAGGGGAATGATGATGGCCACTTTAATAATGGATAAGGTGTCGAGTAAGGGTCTGCCAATATTGGAAAAACTAAACATGGAGGAAAGAATATGACCCGCCTGGGAAAAACTGGATGCCCTGAAGAATACCCAAGTCACATTGATCAGGAGAAAGGTGAATAAGGCATAGAAATAATTATTATTAAGAGGGCTTTCCCTATTTACCAAACGGACACCATTTTCATCTGCGGTTACGTTGGCGTTAGTCTTTTTGAAAAACCGTTCTACCCATAAATACAAACCGTGCAATCCTCCCCAAACCACAAATGTCCAGTTCGCGCCATGCCAAAGACCGCCGATTAACATGGTTAGCATCAGCGCCATGTACATTTTTGTGGCTCCATTCCGGTTGCCGCCCAAGGGAATATAAAGATAATCCCTTAACCAGGTGGACAAAGTAATATGCCAGCGGCGCCAGAAATCGGCGAATCCGGTGGCGGCATAGGGGTAATTAAAATTTTGCGGTAATACAAAACCCAGGCACAAGGCAACGCCGATTGCACAAGTGGAATAACCGGCAAAATCAAAAAATATCTGACCAGAGAAGGCCAGAACCCCCGACCAGGCATCTATGGCCGGCATCTTGCCCGGCGCATTAAAAACACTGTCGGCAGTAGCGGCCAGCATACTGTCAGCTACGACTACCTTCATAAAGAGACCAAGTGTAAGCAGAAATAAACCATCCAGCAATTGTTTTTGGGTAGCCTTTCCGGGAACTTCGAATTGCGGCACCAGTTGCGGTGGACGAACAATAGGTCCGGCGACCAAATGCGGGAAAAATGTTACAAAGAGAGAGAAATCCAACAATGACTTTACCGGCTTGCTTTTGCGATGGTACATATCAATCGTGTAACATAGCGTGGTAAAGGTGTAAAAAGATATACCCGCAGGTAAAATAATATTGGGTCTGGCCGGATGGAAATCGATACCCATTAAATGAGTCAGCGAGACAAAATTGTCCAGCAAAAAGGCGCCATATTTAAAAAAACATAACATACCCAGATTTCCAATCAGGCTGACTACCAGTAGTAAATGTCTTTTGGTTCTGTTAGGTTGTGTATATAAAGCTCTGCCCACAAAATAATCTACGATGGTAGACAACCACAGCAGCAGGATAAAAGGTGGATTCCAGGCAGCATAAAAAATATAACTGGCCAGCAGCAGGTTGATTTTTTTGGTCTTCCAACTGAAAGGAAGATTGTGTAATACCAAAATGATCGCAAAAAATACGATGAATGTATATGAATTGAATACCATGATCTAATTGTTTAGGGTATAATTAAATTTCCAGCCTTTTTCCGTTGTCAGGATGTTGGCAACGGATTGGGTGTAGGTAACTGCGCCCTCGGGGCTTAAATGAGAATTTTCGGGGCAGACCAATTGACTGAGCGTAGGATAGTCTGTAAAATGAATACCGGAGCAACCGGTTAGGGTCAATAGTTTATCCCAATACTTTTCTCTGGGATAACCCATTTTTTCTCCGGCAAAAAAACGACCGCAGGAAGGTGTTCTGGTAAATACCACCTCGCCGCCCCGGGACCTTATTTTTTCAACGGCTTCTTTAACCGTCGCAAAAATGAACTCCGTTTCTTTTTCTGACATCGGCGGCGCGCTGCGCATGGCGCTGCCAACAAAATCCCAAATACCCTTTACCCTGTTCTGGAGACTGCTGTCTGTTACCATTTTTTCCATCATATAAGATTGACGGTTAAAATTAGTACGCTCAAATTCCATGGGGAATGGAGGCATGGCAAAATAGCCTGGCCGGTTGGGAATTCCCAGCTTATCCAATTCTGCATTCAGCGAGTAATTGTCTTTATCCAAAAAAGCCAGTTTCGATTCCAGCACCCGGTCAATCTGAAGACTTGCCTTTTGCGCAAGGGTAAAATCCTTATAATACGTAAGCCCTTTACCGGGTCTTACGGTGAAAAAAGGATTGTTGTTAAAAAACAAAATTTCGGTCACATCCACCACCAGACGGCCTTTAAATCCCGGGTCGCCGGCTAGGTCCAGCAATACCGGAAGGGGTGTACTGCCAACACAGGCCAACTGAATGGCTTCGGTATGCGTAGCCTTTTCCCAGGTAGGGATATCCAGATCATATTTGATACGGGACGATCCGATGAATACGGTTGCCTTGTCGGAAGGTTGGTAAATACGCGCCCTTGCATTGGCCCATAAGGCGGGGCCCTCATCATAGGAAGTATTTACTCCTTTGTTACGGAGGAATATTTCCCAGGCGGTAACAGTACAAATTACAATGACCAACATCAATAAACCTGCTTTTTTTGAGGAGGAAGTATCCATTTATGTAGTTGAAAGGGGTGAAGGGAATAGAACTACTTTGGCTTTTGCAGGAATTGCTAATAGGAGGGTAAAATATACTTAGTATTTCAAATATAGGTCTTTTTCACGCTTAGTCTAAATCGGCATTTTAGTCGCGTCCCGATGAGATATATTTTGTGCTTGACATGTAAACCCAATGTAGTCTCAAGGACTAACGATGCATAAGTCATGTCTCAAATAAAAAAGCACCTACAATCTAGTATCGTGTAAGTGCTTGATTATCAAGTGGACCCTGTCGGATTTGAACCAACGACCCTCTGATTATGAGTCAGACGCTCTAACCAACTGAGCTAAGGGTCCGGCCATTTTTGGCGATGCAAAAGTAGAAAATTTGGACCAAGGCAGAAAATATAAATGAAGTAAAAGGGAAGCTTTGGAAGATAAATACTCCGGCAAGTGGTAAAACGGCTTCTGAAGCAGCAAAGACCTCAAAGAAAATGTCCAAATTAATAAGTAAATAATTTATCCTTAATATTGCTACAGATAGAATTGATTAGTCGCCTTTTTGCTTAGCCAAATGATAACTGCCGACAGAATTCAATATTTACAGGGCCGGATCGCACGGTTTGATGACCAACAGGCATACAAGGAACTATTTACCCAGCTCTATAACTACTTATTCCAATTCGCCAAGACCCTGGTCAAGGCAAAAGAGCCTACCGAAGAGATCGTTTCAGATGTTTTTATCAAGGTTTGGGAAAAACGTAAGGAGTTGGAGAAAATAGGGAACCTGAAAGTCTACTTGTATGTCACTACCCGGAATATGGCTTACAACTACCTGGATACACAAAAGAAGGTCGTTACCCAGCCTATTGACGATTTTCAGGGAACGATCACCAGTCTTTATTTCAATCCCGAGCAATTAATGATCACAGCCGATATGCTGGCGCTGATCCAAAAAGCTGTCGAGGAATTACCTCCCAAATGTAAAATCATCTTCAAACTGGTCAAAGAGGACGGGTTAAAATACCGGGAAGTAGCCGAGATTCTGAGCCTTAGTATAAAAACTGTTGAAAATCAGCTTGCTATTGCCCTTCAAAAGATCGGATCAGCCGTTAGTTTCGATATAAAAAAGACGATTTCCTCGCCAATCGGGCATCCTCGCTAGAATTGTTAAATTTATTTTAATTTCTTTTGGGGGTTTTCCTTTATTTCTCTGTCCTTTTAGGGTAGCACTATTTAAATGGGACAAGAACACAAGGAATATACCTGGAACTTAATTGCCAAAAAGCTCTCCGGAGAAGCGACTCCGGAAGAGTTGCAGGAATTGGAACTCCTGCTGAGAAGTAACCCGGAGTTGCATTACCCTATGCAAACCATTGCTGATCTTTGGAAGTCTACCGGCAGGCAAGAGCAGAAAAAAGCAGAACAAGCATTTAACCGGCATCTTGATCGCATGCAGGATCTGAATATTGACTTCAATCCCGGAACAAGCACCCCAGCCCAAACCGCACAGTTTATGCAACAGCCGGAACCGCTTGGGCAGGATTATGCCTATCCATTTGCCGATCCCAAGCGTGGGGCCAGCAGGAGAATGGTGATACTGGTATCTTCTTTTTTTCTTTTATTAGGGATGGGAATCATGTGGTTGTCTCCCAGGACCGCTAAAACTCCTGTTGCCTCAAATACGCCTGCGGCTGCAATTTCCGGAATGATAGGCGGTGAGATCTTCACCGGAAATGGTTCGCGTACTCATCTGGTCCTGCCGGACGGTACCCTGGTATGGTTGAATGCGGGGAGCCGGATCAGATATGAAAAAAACTTTGGGACTGACCTGAGGGAAGTCACCCTGATCGGGGAGGCGTTTTTTGACGTGGCGCAAAATGCCCGCAAACCCTTTGTCATTCATACGGAAAAAATAGACATCAAAGTTTTGGGAACCCGTTTCAATGTCAAGTCTTATCCATTGGAGAAAACGACGGAAGCCACCTTGATCCGGGGCAGCATAGAAGTGTCCATCAAGGCAAGGCCAAATGAGCGGATCATCCTGAAGCCCAATGAAAAATTAGTGGTGGCCAATGACGACAGTACCCTGCACCGGAGCGGCCCCGCCTATCATTCCGGCAAGATTGACGAATCTCTGGTCGCCATACGCAAACCGACTTATGAGTCTCATACAGGAACGATTATCGAGACTTCCTGGATCGATAATAAATTGATCTTCCAGGATGAAGAGTTCAGGGAGTTAGCCAGAAAAATGGAAAGATGGTATGGGGTTACCATACGATTTGACAATCCCCGCCAGGAAGAATTGCATTTTACCGGAAGTTTTCAAAAAGAGACGATACAACAGGCACTGGAGGCATTAAAGCTGACCGCTGTCTTTAAATATGCAATCGAAGGAAACCAAATCACTGTTTATGACAAATAACTAAAACTAAAACTATATAATGATTAATAGCACGTAAAAAAAAGCGGGAAATGTTGGCGCATTTCCCGCAAGGTTACATGATGAGAAACCTGGCAATGCAGTGGATGCAGCAGCACAAGTTTCGCTTTTTTTATAACCCACTAAGAATAAAAATATGAAAAAAAACCTAACGATTGAGGATTGGCGTCCTCATGCCGTAAAAAAAGCTCTTTTGATTATGAAACTAACCTTTCTACTGATGTTTGCAGCTTTGCTGCAGGTATCGGCGAATGTCAACGGGCAGGGTAAGGTCTCACTCAAACTAAACCAGGTAGAAATATCGAAAGGTCTTAACTCCATTGAAAGACAAGGAACCTACCGTTTTCTTTACAATAGCCGTTTAGAGGCGATCCGCAAAAAGATCACCATAGATGTTACCGATTCGGAGATCAAAGATGTCCTGAAAGGTATGTTTATTGGAACCGACCTCAGCTATAAAATACTGGATAATAACCTGATCGTAGTCCTGTCCAATACGCTGGCATTGCAGGACATTAAGATCACCGGCCGGATCACCGGTGAAAATGGCGAACCCCTCTCGGGCGTTTCCGTAACCGTAAAAGGCACATCACATGGAACTACAACAGATAATACCGGAAATTTCACCCTAACTGTTCCCGAAAAAAGCAGAATCGTCATTTCTTATATTGGATATCAAAGCCAGGACATTGCAGTTAACAGCCAGTCTGTCATTAATATTAAACTGTCCTCATCTAACAGAACCATGGATGAAGTGGTGGTGATCGGTTATGGAACGGCCAGTAAAAGAGATTTGACCGGTTCTATTGCCAAAATATCCGGTAAGGATGTGGCGGATAAACCCAATACCAATCCGATCGCATCCCTGCAGGGAGCTGTGGCTGGTTTGTCTGTAGTCAATAGTGGTAACCTGGGAAAGAGCCCGGATATCCGAATCCGGGGAACGATCAGCATAGGATCGGTTAGCCCGCTCTATGTAGTGGATGGGGTTTTTAATGACAATATCGATTTTATCAATCCCAGTGATATAGAATCCATCGAAATCTTAAAAGATCCTTCTTCCTTAGCCATATTCGGGGTCCGGGGTGCTCCGGGGGTCATTGCGATCACGACCAAAAGAGCAAAGGCTGGACAGGTGAATATCAATTTCAACACGACTTATGGGTTTAAGAAATTGGTAGATAAAATCAAACTGACCAATGCTGCCGATTTTAAAATGCTGTATAATGAACAAAAAACAAATGAAGCGAAGGACAATGGTGGTACATTTAACCCGTTTGATTTTACCAAATACACCGGAAATGAGGACTGGATCGATGCCTTGACGCAGACGGCTCCGATCAGCATGAATAATTTAAGCATGTCGGCCAGTTCTGAAAAGAACAAGTTTTATATGGCCATTGGCTATACTGCGGATCAGGGAATAACAAAAAAAGAAATCCTGAAAAAGCTCACCTTAACCATCAATGATGAATATAAATTGAATAAGGCGATCAAGGTAGGGTTCAATATTAGCGGGATCAGGCAAAATTTGCCGTATGATCAATCTATTGCTCCGGATGATAAGGATTGGGGGGATTATGGAAATCCCCTGACCAATGCCCGATTTATGCTGCCGGTGAATGCGCCTTTCGATGCCAAAACGGGTCTTTACAATATCATGCCCAATACCCTGCAGACTCAGCAGGCCAATCCTTTAATGGAATTGAACTATTACCCTGACAGGATGATCCATTATGAATACAGAACGGTGGGTAGTGTATTTGCGGAAATTAATTTCCTGCGGAATTTTAATTTCAGGACAACCCTTTACGGCGATATAACCAACGGGAACAGGAGAAGGTATTTCCCGATTATCAACGTTCATGATCCTTTATCGGATGCCGTGTATGTGGATCCCTCTAATAATTATACCCGCTTGAACGTGGCAGACTACAAATTATACAAGTACCAGCAGGATTATATTCTAACTTACAAGAAAAGCTTTGGTGACCACAACTTGACAGGAACAGCAGGATGGACTACCTATTACAGGGGTAATTTTTACAATGATGGGGTCGCAACCCAGAAGATCGGGGCCGATCCGATTCCGGATGATAAAAGATTCTGGAATATTACCAATGGCTTTGAAGATCCATCCAGTAAAACGACAAGGTCTAAACAATGGGAAAGTGCTACAGCCTCAGCTTTATTCAGAATATTATACAATTACCAGAATAAATATTTCTTAAACGGTTCCTTTAGAAGAGACGGTTCTTCGATAATTTCTCCTTCACAGCGCTATCAAAATTTTTATGCCGTTGGCGCAGCCTGGGAATTGACCAAAGAAAAATTCATGAATAGTCAGCATTTCTTTGACTACTTAAAAATTAAAGGTTCCTGGGGCGTTCTGGGTAACCAAAATACCTACAATT
The DNA here is from genome assembly GCF_054461575.1 of Flavitalea flava. Lineage (NCBI taxonomy): Bacteria > Pseudomonadati > Bacteroidota > Chitinophagia > Chitinophagales > Chitinophagaceae > Flavitalea > Flavitalea flava. The sequence continues at coordinate 39,195 of NZ_JBTLQH010000013.1, read as the reverse complement.
ATAAATACCCTTACTTTCCCGGTTTGATCAGTGGTGCTGCGGCCGTGTTTGGAAGCGACATATTCCCTGTTTATACACAAGAATATTTACCTGATCCGAATTTGAAATGGGAAACCGTGGATGCGAAAGAAGTTGGTTTTGAATTTAATTCCTTCCGGGACAGGTTACACTTCGAAGCGGTTTACTTTAACAAACGTACGGATGGTTTATTCGCCATTGTACCCGGAACCCAAGGTAACCCGGATGGTTTACGGAATTCCGGAAATATCTCCAATCAGGGTTTTGAATTCACGGCCGGCTGGAAACAAACGGTAACCAAGGATCTGAATTTTTCGGTCAATGCCAACTTGACTACTCTTAAAAATAAGGTCATTTCTCTTTCCACTAAGGGTTATGCCATTTTTCCGGATGGAACGGAAATCGATCCGAGCAGGACCGCCACCGGTTTCCCGATCGGGGCGTTTTACGGATTTGTGCAGCAAGGGGTTTATCAGAACCAGGATGAAATCGATAAAGGACCAAAAGTATTGGCCGGCGGCTGGACACCAAAACCCGGAGACCAGCGCTTCAAGGACTTAAATAACGATGGCAAAATTGACGATAGCGATAAAACGCAGATCGGTAATCCCACTCCTAAATTCACCTATGGCGTGAATTTTAATATCAGTTATAAAGGCTTCGATTTGGGCATAGGCATCAATGGCGTTTCCGGTAACCAAATCTACCGGGTGTGGGGTGTTTCCGAACATCTTTTCAATCAGTATAACTACCCACAATCACAACTGGCCCGATGGCATGGAGAAGGAACATCCAACAAAATACCGATCCTGGGAACAACCCGCGATGTTAATTTTAAAGGACTATCTACATTGGGAATTGAAAGCGGTACCTATTGGAGGATACGAAACCTGCAGTTGGGCTATAACTTTAACCCAACCATCCTCTCAAGGGCGCATATTAAAAACTTCCGGGTTTTTGTCAATGCGCAGAACCTGAAGACATTCAGACATAATTCCGGCTATACGCCCGAATTCGGAGGTCTGGATGGAGCGCAAGCCACGGCATTTGGGATTGATAAAGGTGATGGCGCCATTCCTGTAGTATACACCGGTGGTATTAATGTAACGTTTTAATGATTTAAAAATTAAGGTATGAAAAAGATAAAAGATATTGGTTGGAGTATCCTGCTGCTGGCCTCCGTATTTACATTATCTCCGGGGTGTAAAAAATTCCTGGATAGAAAGCCCTTGACAGCCACCTTGGACGACCTGCCTGGAGGAGGGTTGCAAGGGCAGATATTCGGCCTCTATAATGCCCTTCGGTCGGACGGCGCCGGTGGAGATGGATTTAATTCCCTGCCCTTTATGTGTATGCATAGCATCCGTGCGGACGAGGCCATTTATGCCGTTGACCCGGGAGCTGCCAGTTATAAGCCTTGGTTAGATCATTTCCAGTATGATAAAACAGCCTGGTTTAGCGGTCTCTATTGGAGTGACCACTACAAGGTGATCGGTAATGCAAATACGGCCCTGCAATTTGCAGATTCGCTGCATTTGTCCGATTCCCTTTCTTTAATTAATATTGCGGAAGCACGTTTTGTTCGCGCCTTCTCCTATTTTGACCTGGTCAGGACCTATGGCCAGGTTCCCTTAATTTTAAAAAGGGTCTTTAATAGCGCAGAGGGGAATCTTCCCAAATCCACGGAGGATCAGATTTATGCCCAGATCGATGCGGATCTGGATTTTGCCGACCTGCATCTGCCTTCAACCTGGAATGCGCCCTATATTGGACGTTTAACCAGTGGGGCATCCAAAACCCTGCATGCCAAAACCTATTTATTCAGGGAGCAATGGGCCAAAGGTTTGGCCAAGACCAATGATATTATTCAATCAGGGATCTATAGCCTGAACCAGGTTTATTACGCAAACTTTAATTATGCAACTTCCAACGGTCCGGAGTCGATCTTCGAATACAATGCCTATGGCAGCAAGGGTGGTACGGTCCGCTATGATTGCCAATGGGCAGAACCTCAGCAGGTCAGAGGATCGGGTGATTGGAACCTGGGCTGGGGCTGGAATATCCCCGATACGCCATTGATCAAGGCATTCGAACCTAATGATCCCCGTCTGGATGCAACTATATTATTTTCCGGGAAAAGTGATGGAGGAATATATGGAGGAAAGTCTAATATGGTTCCTGATACCACTAAAGTTGCATCCAAATATTGGAATAAAAAAGTATATACGGATCCTGCCGTCCGGAAAGCCTTTGGCGATCAGGGCAGCCATTTCTTGAATCATCTGATTTATCGTTATGCCGATGTCTTGCTGATGAATGCGGAAGCGGCCAATGAAACAGGGGATGGCGTTACGGCGGAGAATAACCTGGAACAGATACGGGCCAGGGCCAGGGCAGGGAACAATTTGATTCTGCCTCACGTGGCCTTTGTGAGCCAGGCGCAGATGCGAACGGCCCTCCAACATGAGAAGCAGGTGGAGTTCGGGATGGAAGCGGAACGTTTCTTTGACTTGGTACGATGGCATTTAGGTGTCCAGGTATTGGGACCTTCCGGATATACGGATAAGAATAAATACTATCCGTTGCCTAACGATGCCGTCACCCAATCGAACGGGGTTCTGGTACAAAATCCGGACTATTAATTTTTATGCCGGTTAATAAGAAAAGGGCTACCCATCAGAAGGTAGCCCTTTCAGTTTATCCGGGAATCGCTAAATTGAATATTATTAAATCCGACAAGTATATGGCTAATGTAAAATGGATGGCTGTTCTTTTACTAATCTTACCGCTGTTTATTTTTTCCTGTCATGATTCCGGCCAGCATTTTACCGCATTGCCTTCTTCGGAAACGCATATCAATTTTACCAACAATTTGGAAAAGAGGGAAGGATTCGGAATACTCTATTATCTGTATTATTATAATGGAGGCGGTGTAAGTGTGGGGGATATCAACAACGATGGATTGCCGGATATTTATTTTACTGCCAATAGCCATGGCGGCAATAAGTTATACCTGAACAAAGGAAATTTTCAGTTTGAGGATATTACGGAAAAGGCCGGCGTGGCAGGAAGTTCGGATTGGTGCAGCGGCGTAACGATGGCTGATGTGAATGGGGATGGTTTCCTGGATATTTATGTTTCGGCGGTCAGTAATGCTTTTGGACTACAGGGGCATAACGAACTTTTTATTAATAATGGCAACGGGACTTTTACCGAAAGCGCAGCGCAATATGGATTGGCCTTTTCGGGCTATTCCGTTCAGGCGGCCTTCTTTGACTTCGATCACGACGGTGATCTGGATTGTTTTATTTTAAATGAATCACTTACACCGAACGAACGGATCGTCGACACCAGTAACCGGAGAAAGATCAATCCTTATGCAGGAGGCAGGCTGTTCCGGAACGATCTGAACACACCGGCAAAAAAATTCACGGATATTTCCGCACAAGCAGGTATTTACCAGAGCAGCGTTAGTTATGGACTGGGTCTGGCGGTGGGCGATATCAACAACGACGGGTGGGATGATATCTATGTGGGCAATGACTTTCATGAGAACGACTACTATTATATCAACAACGGCGACGGAAGCTTCACGGAGAGCAGCGCTAAGCACTTTAACCACTATAGCCGTTTCAGCATGGGCAATGACGCGGCAGATTATAATAACGACGGTAACCTGGATATCATAACCCTGGATATGCTGCCACCAGATGAAAAAGTATTAAAAACCTATGGCAGTGACGAACGGGTGGATATTTACAATTATAAAATCATCAACCCGGGATATCAGCCCCAGTTTTCGCGTAATTGTTTGCACCGGAACAATGGGGATGGGAAAAGCTTCAGCGATGTAGCCCTGATGGCGGGGGTATATGCGACAGACTGGAGCTGGAGCCCCCTGATGGCAGATTTTGATAATGATGGCAATAAGGATCTTTTTATATCGAGCGGTATCGTCAAACGGCCGGGAGACCTGGACTATATCCGTTTTGTTTCCGAATTGGCCAGACAGAAACAGACCAATCCTTCTGCCAACCTGGATGAACAGGCTTTGGAAAAAATGCCGGACGGAAGTTCGCATTGTTTTTTATTTAAGGGCAACGGAGATGGTAAATTTGAGGACAAAAGCACCGACTGGGGATTTACCACAAAAAAAGGATATTTCAACGGCGCAGCTTATGCAGACCTGAACAATGACGGGAACCTGGATATTGTTGTCAATCCGTTAATGGCAGAAGCGTTTATCTATAAAAATAATTCCCCGGTGAAAAACTTCCTGGAAATAAAATGTAAGGGCGACAGTCTCAATACCTTCGGTATTGGAACCAAGACCTACGTATTCCAAAAGGGAAGGATGCAATACCAGCAACTGATGCTGACCAGGGGTTTCCAATCTTCTTCTAATTCGAATCTTCATTTTGGCCTCGATACTACAACGGTGATCGACAGCCTGCTCATCGTATGGCCGGATGCAAGCTATCAGGTGATTAAAAATCCGGCGGCAAACAAACTGCTGACCGTTGAGAAAAAAAATGCTGCCGGGAAATTTATAAAAAAAGAGTTTTTTCCCGAAAAGCCGGAGCCCATTGCAGCGCTGCCCTCTTTATTGAACGAGCCCTGGAAACATAAGGAAGACGATTTTAATGATTTCGCCATTCAATATTTAATCCCGCATGAATTGTCCAGACGCGGCCCCAAACTGGCCGTTGCGGATGTAAACAAAGATGGATTGGAAGACTTTTATGTCTGCGGCACCGAAGGTCAGTCCGGAAAGCTTTTTATACAACAGACCGATGGAAAATTTTCTGCAGCTGACACTGTCCTTTTTGCCAAAAACCCCGGGTCAAAGGAAACAGATGCCCTTTTCTTCGATGCGAATAACGATGGCTTCCCCGATCTCTATATAGTTTGCGGCGGCAATCATTATACGGGTAACAATCCGCTCTTGCTGGATCGTCTTTATCTGAATGACGGGAAAGGTCATTTTAGCCAAACGGAACAACATTTGCCATCTGTCTTTTCCAACAAATCCACGGTTTGCGCAGCAGATATCGACGGAGACGGCGACATGGATCTTTTTGTCGGAACGCTGGCAGATCCTATTGCCTATGGTTTCCCGCAAACGTCTTATTTGCTCATCAATGATGGGAAAGGAGTATTCCGGGTTGCTCAGGAAACGATGATCGATCTGAAGAACATAGGAATGGTCACTGCCTCAGCCTTTGCAGATGTTAACGGAGACGGAAGAAAGGACCTGATCGTTGCCGGGGAATGGATGCCCCTGACCCTTTATCTGAATCAAAAGGATGGATTTAAGCCCGTACGATTGCCGGACGGGGATGGGATCTGGCAATGCCTGGAGATAGCGGATGTGAACGGAGATGGATTTCCGGATATCCTCGCGGGTAACTGGGGGCTTAATTCCAAATTAAAGGCCGGCAAGGACAGCCCGCTGAAACTCTATGCCAAGGATTTTGACCAGAACGGAAGAGTGGACCAGGTGCTTGCCTATACCACCGATGGCCAGGAATATCCTTTTTATGCAAAGGATGAATTTGAACAGGTTATTCCCAAGATAAAAAAGAACTTCCTGTATTATGCCGATTTTGCCGGCAAGACGATTAATGAGATCTTCGATACGGCGGGAGCGGTCACACTGGAAGCAAGGGATCTTGCCTCCGCTGTTTTTATAAATGATGGCAAAGGGAATTTCCGCAGACAGGACCTGCCCTTCGGTATGCAGGTTTCGCCCATCTTTACTTTTCAGCGTTTGGCTTCCCCATCCGCTTTTATCGCCGGCGGGAACCTGTACGGCGTTTTGCCGTATGAAGGGAGATATGATGCGGGATCTTTGCTGTCGTTTAGTATTCCGGTTCTTCCTACTGAAAATCCAGGACAGCCCGGAACCCCCGGTCCGCGAAGCACTACAGCAATATTGGCCGACCAACCCATGATATTGGATATAAAAGGTCAGGTCAGGGATGCCAAATGGATACAGACCGCCAGATACGGACCGGTCCTGATCGTTGCCAGGAACAATGAAAGTTTACTCTTTTTTACCAATCAGCCATCCAATCAGCCACGATAAGAACCTGAAAGTTTATGTTGATGAAATTTATCTATACCAAAAAAGTCTTTATCCTGGTTTTATATACTATCGTTTCGGCGACGGCTCTGCAGACAATAGTAAATGCACAGACGAGGTTAACGGATTCGGCCCTCCTTGACCTGGTTCAAAAACAAACCTTTCGCTACTTTTGGGATTTTGCCCATCCCGTGAGTGCAATGGCCAGGGAACGGAGTAACCGCTCCTATGATTATGGCGATGAAGTGGTGACTACAGGAGGGACAGGATTTGGTGTAATGGCCATTGTCGCTGCTACCGATCGTAAATGGATTGGCCGGGATACGGCAGTTTCATTCCTGTTGAAAATGGTAAAATTTTTATCGAAGGCAAATAGTTACCATGGTGTATTTCCTCATTGGCTGAACGGGGAGACAGGGAAGACAATACCTTTCGGCAGGAAGGATGACGGGGCAGACCTGGTAGAAACATCCTATCTTTTCGAAGGGCTGCTTTGCGCCCGGGAATATTTTAAAGGAACGGATTCAAAAGAAGAAGAATTAAGGAACCGGATCAACTGGCTTTGGAATGAGGTGGAATGGAGCTGGCATACACGGGGCGGTCTGGATCTCCTCTATTGGCATTGGAGTCCCAACAATGACTGGAGCATGAACTTTGAACTGCGGGGTTGGAATGAATGCCTGATCACCTATGTTCTGGCAGCCTCATCACCCCATTACTCAATTAACCGGTCGGTTTATCAAAAATGCTGGGCGGAGAGTAACCACTTTAAAAATGGCAGGGAATATTATGGAGTTAAGCTGCCGCTGGGTTTTGATTATGGAGGCCCCTTGTTTTTTGCACATTATAGTTTTTTGGGGCTGGATCCCCGGGGGCTTAAGGATGAATATGCGGATTACTGGCGGCAGAATCAAAACCATACACTGATCAATTACAAACATTGCTTACAGAATCCCAAACAATATAAAGGTTATGGGGAAAATTGCTGGGGCCTGACTGCAAGCGATACCTATGATGGGTATAATGCACAATCCCCGGATAATGACTGGGGGACGATCACGCCAACGGCAGCCTTGTCATCTTTCCCCTACGAACCGGAATATGCCATGAAGGCATTAAAACATTTTTATTACGACCTTGGGGATAAGATCTGGGGCGAATACGGATTTACCGATGCTTTCAATGAGACCAGGAACTGGTATGCCAAATCTTATCTGGCCATCGATGAAGGACCGATCGTGGTGATGATCGAGAACTACCGTAGCGGATTATTATGGAAATTATTTATGAATTGTCCCGAAATAAACCAGGGGCTAAAAAAACTGGGTTTTGAAAGCCCTGCTCTGAAAACCCTGCCCTGAAAGCCCTACCCTGAAATAAACCGGAAAGGATCAACTGCCGGTTAAACGAAAAAAAATGCGCAAAATATTTTTAAGGATAATCCTGGCAGGCTTTGGTTGGCTGTTCTGTCAATCTGCTGTGAATGCGCAGGCAAAGACCTATTGCAACCCTCTCAATATCGATTACGGATATACACCGATACCCAACTTCTCCCAATGGGGACGTCACCGGGCGACCGCCGATCCTGTGATCGTCAATTACAAAGGGGATTATTATTTATTCAGTACCAATCAATGGGGGTATTGGTGGAGCAGTGATATGCTTAACTGGAATTTTATCTCCAAAAAGTTCCTCCGGCCCTGGAATCAGGGATATGATGAACTATGCGCACCGGCCGTAGGAATAATCGGTGACACGATGATCGTTTTCGGTTCGACCTATACCCGGAATTTCACCATTTGGATGAGCACCGACCCTAAGGCCAATGAGTGGAAGCCTTTGGTGGATTCCTTCAGTATCGGAGGTTGGGATCCTGCATTCTTCACGGATGAGGATGGTAAATTGTTTATGTATAACGGGAGCAGTAACCGGTATCCGTTATATGGAGTGGAGCTCGACAGAAAGACCATGCATCCTATGGGTACGCGTAAAGAAATGTATCTGTTGGAGCCTGACCGCTATGGTTGGCAGCGTTTTGGCGAATATATGGATAATACTTTTCTGGATCCTTTTATCGAAGGAGCCTGGATGACAAAACATAAAGGGAAATATTATTTACAGTATGGAGCACCGGGGACGGAATTCAGCGGGTACGCCGATGGGGTAGTCGTAGGAGACAACCCTTTAGGCCCGTTTCAGCCACAATCGGATCCCCTGTCTTTCAAACCGGGGGGATTTGCCCGGGGAGCCGGTCATGGCAGCACATTCACCGATAACCGGAACAATTTCTGGCATATTTCCACGATCGTAATCGGATCCAAAAATAGTTTTGAAAGAAGACTGGGTATCTGGCCAGCTGGTTTCGATAAGGACGGGGTGATGTATATGAATTCGGCATTCGGGGATTATCCCCATTATCTCCCTTCAGACTGCACCCGGAAACAAAACAACCCGGGCAGGCAGGGTGGTTTTACAGGATGGATGCTGCTGAATTATAAAAAACCGGTATTGGTATCTTCCTCCTTCAGCGGTCATCCTGCCAACGATGCCGTGGACGAAGATATCAAGACTTATTGGAGCGCAGAGAGCGGGAACAAAGGGGAATGGATACAGACGGATCTGGGGAATACCTCAACCGTAAATGCGATACAGATCAATTATGCCGACCAGGATGCGGAGTTTTTAGGCAAACAGACCGGGACCTTTCATCAATATAAACTGCTATATTCGCCCGATGGAAAAAAATGGACCGTACTGATCGACAAAAGCGCCAACAGGACCGACGTCCCGCATGACTATGTCGAACTGAAAACTCCTGTGAAGGCCAGGTACCTGAGATTGGAGAACATACATATGCCGACCGGAAAGTTCGCGATCAGCGGTCTTCGGGTCTTTGGAAAAGGGAACGGGGCCAGCCCGGACGGCGTAAAGGAATTTCTCGTATTACGGACTGAAAAGGATAAAAGGAGCGCCTGGCTGAAGTGGAGTCCTGTAGACAAGGCCTTTGCTTATAATATATATACGGGTGTCGCGCCGGATAAACTCTATACCTGCATCATGGTCCAGGATGCCAACGAATATTATTACAAGGGAATGGATAAAGAAAAACCCTATTATTTCACGATCGAGGCGATCAATGAAAACGGTGTTTCTGAAAGGGCGAAAGTGGTCAGGGTGGATTAAAGCTTGAACAGGCAAGTTTTGCAAATAATAAATCAGGAATATCTTAAAATCAATATATGAGATTGTCAGCAAGTTTTACGATCGTGTTATTCATAACGGCAATGCTGCAGGGAACAGCACAGACCTCATCCAAACAGAAATCCGTACAGAACACAAGCGTCCTGGCAACCACGAAAATATTCATCGATGCCCTGATGGCTAAAATGACGATAGACGAAAAAATAGGACAATTGAACCTGGTCACGGGAGGAGATGCCACCACAGGTTCCGTCGTAAGTAGGGGTGTGGAAAAAAAGATCAAAGAAGGCAACCTGGGAGCCATCTTCAACATGATAACTCCGCAAAAGATCCGGAAGACCCAGGAGATCGCGGTTAATCAAAGCCGGTTGAAGATACCGCTCATCTTTGGTTTGGATGTGATCCACGGGTATAAAACGGTATTCCCCATTCCTTTGGGTCTTTCCTGCAGCTGGGATATGGAGGCGATTGAAAAAAGTGCGCGGATAGCCGCCACAGAGGCCAGCGCCGACGGTTTATGCTGGACCTTTTCGCCAATGGTGGATATTGCACGCGATCCGCGCTGGGGAAGGATTGCGGAAGGATCCGGAGAAGATCCTTACCTGGGGTCGCAAATTGCAAGGGCAATGGTGAAAGGATACCAGGGTGATCTGTCTGAAAATAATAATATCATGGCCTGCGTCAAACATTATGCACTCTATGGAGCAGCAGAAGGAGGCCGGGATTATAATACCACAGATATGAGCCGGGTTCGCATGTACAATGAATACCTGCCACCCTATAAGGCGGCCGTAGACGCGGGAGCAGGAAATGTAATGGCCTCTTTCAACGAAGTGGACGGAATTCCGGCCACGGCCAATAAATGGCTGATGACAGACGTACTTCGCAAAGAATGGGGGTTTAAAGGATTTGTAGTTACGGATTATACTGGGATCAATGAAATGATCGATCATGGGATCGGTGACCTGCAACAGGTTTCGGCCAGAGCATTAAATGCCGGTATCGATATGGATATGGTAGGAGAGGGATTTCTGACTACTCTTAAAAAGTCCTTACAGGAAGGAAAAGTAAAACTGGCGGATATTAATACAGCTTGCCGGAGAGTTTTGGAAGCAAAATATAAACTGGGTCTTTTTTCCGATCCTTACCGGTATTGCGATGAAAAAAGGGCGGCAACGGAAATCTTCACCGATGCCAACAGGTCGGCAGCCAGGGAGATTGCCGCGGAAAGTTTCGTACTACTGAAGAACCAGGGCAATATCCTGCCTTTGAAAAAGAAAGGAACCATTGCCTTGATCGGACCATTGGCGGACAGCAAAGAAAATATGCTGGGAACCTGGAGCGTGGCCGCGGATTATTCCAAACCCATCTCCTTACTGGAAGGTTTGAGAACGGTGGCCGGAAACGAGGCAACTATAGTATATGCAAAAGGAGCGAATTTATCGGAAGATAGTGCCTTGGAAAAGAGAGTCAGCATTTTTGGCAAACCCCTTCGCATGGATAGCCGTCCGGCGGAAGAAATGATCAAAGAGGCCCTGGCTGCTGCTGCAGGAGCGGATGTGATCGTCGTGGCCCTTGGCGAAGCGGCGGAAATGACCGGTGAATGTGCCAGCCGTACAAATATTGAACTGCCCCAAAGCCAAAAAGACCTGCTGGCCGCGTTACTGAAAACAGGTAAACCCGTTGCGCTGGTTTTATTTGCCGGAAGACCGCTGGCGCTGAAATGGGAAGAGGAACATGTTCCTTCCATATTGAACACCTGGTTCGGGGGCAACGAAGCAGGTCTGGCCATAGCCGATGTACTTTTCGGGGAAAAAAATCCTTCCGGGAAACTTAGCACCAGCTTCCCCCAGAACATCGGCCAGATCCCTTTATATTATAACCATAAGAACACCGGCCGGCCTTTGGCAGAAGGAAAGTGGTTTCAAAAATACCGATCCAATTATTTAGATGTGTCCAATGATCCCTTGTATCCTTTTGGATTTGGATTGAGTTATACTACTTTTTCCTATAGTGCTGTTCAGTTAAGCGGCAGGATCCTTCAAAAAGGACGGTCCGCCGGAGCCGCGGGAACATTGACCGCATCTGTGACCGTTACCAACACCGGAACAAGGGAAGGAAAAGAAGTCGTTCAGTTCTATATCCGGCAGCTCGCCGGCAGCAATACCAGGCCAGTAAAAGAATTGAAAGGTTTTCAGAAGATCAGTCTGAAGGCGGGAGAATCCAGGACAGTAACTTTCCGGATCACCGAAAAGGATTTATTATATTATAATAACGACCTGAAGCAGGTGGCCGAGCCGGGAGCGTTCAATGTTTTTATCGGCGGCAACAGCCGGGACGTGAAAGAAGCTGATTTTACATTGAACAAATAAAACTATTTTTACGGGTTTTTAAAAGTTGAGGTTATGCAAGGTATCAAGAACATCATCTTCGATCTGGGTGGCGTGATCATCAATCTGGACAACCAGCAGACAGAGGACGCATTCGTAGCGATGGGGGTAAAGAATTTCCGGGAATATTTCGGACATGGTCATGCGGCTTCCTTTTTTAAGCAGTATGAAGTAGGTGCGATTACCGACGGGGAATTCATTGATTCCCTGAAAGAGCTGGCCGGGCTTTCCGTGCCCGAGGAAAAGGTTATCAAAGGATGGAATGCCCTGTTGAGGGATTTCCCCCCGGAGCGTATTCAACTGCTCAAGGATTTAAAGAGCCGCTACCGGCTTTTTCTTTTCAGCAATACCAATGCTTTGCATCTCGATGCGCTGCAGCAGATCTACCGGGAAACCTTCGGTAAAGGGGAATTGGACGACCATTTTGAACGGACCTATTATTCTCATATCCTGGGTCTCCGTAAACCGGATACGGCATCTTATCAAAAGATCCTGGAAGAAAATCAATTGAAAGGAGAAGAAACCTTATTCGTGGATGATGCGCTGATCAATATCGAAGGAGCAGAACAGGCCGGTCTGAAAGGCCTGTTTCTAAAACCGGGAATGACGATCATGGACGTCAAATGGTAAATTATCTTACCTCTTATTATTTTATCTCTTCAAAATCGATGTAATCGCTTTTGCTGCCAGCCTTGCCTTTCACTGCCGAACCGGTATCGGGTTTTTGCCTGGCCCCGGTCTGGCTATGGGAGTTGCGGGGCCGGGCTGGTGAGCCTTCCTGGAAAAACTCCTGCTGCCGGGTATCCTGCCGGAACCCTCCTGCCTGGTCCTGCATATGATCCTGCATATTTTTGAATTGTTCCCTTACCTGCTTGGTCGTCCGGACGATAGGCAAAAGAAAATTAAAGACGAACCGGTAGAGGAGATAAAGAACGATCCCCAAAAAAACCATTTCTGCTAATTGCATGGTAAACCTGATTAAATCTGCAATAATTCTTACAACGACCCGAAGGTAGGACAAAGACCGAAAAAATACTGTTAAAGAGGCCCCAACTTCATTTATTATTTACGGAAAACCCTGTTAGACAGCCAGTTAAGCCCATCCCCCAGTTTTTCAGCCACACGGTCTCCCAGGGTCATCAGGATCTTTTGCAAATGTTCATTCTGGAGGAATTTGTCCAGGATGGAATAGCCGGTCAGCGGTTCGCCTTCAATTTTCCTGGGCAGCAGTGAACGCACGAAAAGCGAACCGGAATGCTCCTGGAAATACGTGAAATTATCGTCTATTTTTCCTTCGAGTTCTTTGGCCTTTTGTTGCAAAAGCCGGATCTCCTTATCCAGGGAATCCAGACTCCGCGCGGTTTTTGATGACGATGCCATATTGAGATAAAGTTAAGATTATAAAATTTACCTTGGACCCTCTTCGGTCTGCTCCCCGCTTTCTTCCCTGGATTTTTGAATAATACTTTGGATGACAGGGTTTACGAACAGATTTTTCCTGAATATGGCCAGGAGCAGGAAAACCGCGATCAGCAGCAGGGTGATTAGCCCGAAACCTTTGATATAACTATGCAGGAGGCTGGAGAACCAAAAGCCGATCACCACTCCCCCGAACAGCAATATCAGGAAGACCAGGAAGAGAGAAACGATGATCCAGGCGAAATAACCTGCCGATTTGGAAAAGATACGGAGGCTTTGCAAACGATAGATCTCCATGCGGGTTTCCAGGTATTCTTTGAGCAGTGTTTTATTTTCAGCAAAAAAGGAGCCTAAATTGTCGGGTCTCTTCATAGTGGAGATTTCCTTAAAAGTACTACAAAAAATTTTCGTGAAGCTTTGAAGTCATTTTTGGTGGAAATGGTATTTATCTTACATTTGCATGAGTAAAGGAAACATCAGAAGGGAACGGCACCGTTCCCTTCTTTGTTTTTCTCAAATTAAGGCGTTCAATTTTAAAGGTCTAAAACGACCCGGCTAATGCGGGATTTTCTATGATCATGGGCAATGAAATAGTGAAGACGGTTGAAAGCATGCTGGAAGCCATAATGGCCGATGAGCCGGCATATTTCCTGGTGGATGTCAGGATAAAACCGACCAATAATATAAAAGTATTCCTGGACGGAGACCAGGGGATCTCGATTGAAAAGTGCGTACAATACAACCGGGCTTTGTACAAAAAACTGGAAGAAGCCGGACTTTTTCCGGGAGATGATTTTTCCCTGGAGGTGTCTTCTCCCGGTCTGGAAGAGCCGCTGAAATTGTTCCGTCAATACAAAAAGAACATAGGGAGGCCGGTAGAGGTCCTTATCCAGGATGGAACAAAAAAGGAAGGCCGCCTGATGGAGGTAACCGAGGACGGCATAATTATAGAAGAAGTAAAAGGAAAGAACAAAAAAAAAGAAGTGATCAGTCACACTTTTTTATTCGATAACATAAAAACAACAAAAATTCAGGTAGTATTTTAGTATACATTTCATGGTTTTTGGCAAAAATAGCCCTGAAATGAAAACTGGCTAATAAAAATCAAGTGTTATGGCAAGTATAAATTTAATCGAGGCGTTCCAGGATTTCAAGGAGGCCGAAAATATCGACCGCCCCACGATGATGAAGGTAGTAGAGGATGTATTCAAAACATTGTTGCGTAAAAAATACGGGAGTGACGAAAATTTTGACGTCATCGTGAACGCGGAAAAAGGGGATCTGGAAATTGTTCGCCGGCGTACTATCGTGGAAGATGGCCAGGTCAATGATCCGCTTGCGGAGATCGCCTATACGGACGCTACCAAGATCGAACCCGATTTTGAAGTGGGTGAGGAGTTGTATGAAGAAATTGAAATACTTGATTTTGGGCGCAGGGCGATCCTGGCTGCCAAACAGACTTTAGCCAGCCGTATCGGCGATCTGAAAAAGAATGTACTGGTAAAAAAATATAATGAGCGCGTGGGAGAAATCGTCAGCGCCGAGGTTTATCAGGTTTGGAAAAAAGAAATTCTGCTGCTGGATGAAGAAGGCAGTGAATTGATATTGCCAAAGTCGGAACAGATTCCGCAGGATTATTTTAAAAAAGGAGAATCCATCAGGGCTGTAGTAAAAAAAGTGGAATTAAAGAACAATTCCCCGGTGATCATTTTATCGAGGACCAGTCCTTTATTCCTTTCCAAATTGCTGGAAATCGAAGTTCCTGAGATCTTTGACGGATTGATTGTCATCAAAAAGATCGTCCGTGAACCGGGCGAAAGAGCAAAAGTGGCTGTAGAGTCCTATGATGATCGTATCGATCCCGTTGGCGCCTGTGTAGGTATGAAAGGAAGCCGTATCCATGGGATCGTCCGCGAGCTGAAGAACGAAAATATCGATGTAATTAACTGGACCAGTAACGTTCAACTGCTTATCCAACGGTCTTTGACTCCATCCAAGATTACAAATATGGAGCTAAACAGCGAAAAGCAGCATGCGAATGTCTATTTAAAACCTGACCAGGTTTCTCTGGCCATCGGCCGGAAGGGGGTCAATATCAAATTGGCCCAGGAGTTGACAGGATATAATATCGATGTATTCCGTGATAATGAAGGGGAACCGGAAGAATTTGACATCGATCTGGAAGAATTCAGCGATGAGATCGAAACATGGGTGATCGATGAGTTGAAGCGTATCGGTTGTGATACCGCCCGTAGCGTTCTTGATCTGACGGCAGAAGAACTGGAAAGAAGAACCGACCTGGAAAAGGGAACAATCGACGATGTAAGACGCGTACTGAAAGAAGAGTTCCAAAAGGGTTAAATCCGGGGACATATAGTTGGGTCGAAGAATGCAGGGTATTTGACGCGGAGGACCGGGGAATCAATGGATTAAACCGATAGACTAATGGAAAAGCCTATGGTAATCTAAGGGAATTAAAAAGTTGTCTTTTATAGTATATTGTATATTTTACGGGTTATTATTTGAAATTTTTAAAAGGGACGACCTGGGACTCCCCCTCAAAGGGCGGGTTTCAGAGAGATAAATATGGCAGAAATAACGACACCACGCTTAATGGCCGCCGCTAAGGAATTCAACGTCGGAAAAGATACCCTCGTGGATTATTTAGCGAGCAAAGGATTTAGTAAAGACGATCTGAAACCTACGTCCAAGCTGACGGAGGATATGTATCGATTTTTGCAACAGGAATTTCAGGGAGATAAAGTTGCCAAGAACAAGAGCGACCAGATCGATCTGCCCAAAGGAAGCCTGGATACGAAAAAAAAGAAGGAAGACGAGGCGGTGCTCTTTAAAAAGGAGATCGTCAAGAAGGTTGTGAAGGAAGAGATTCCCGTCATAGAAGAACCCCCTGCTGCTCCGCCTCCACCTCCACCACCTCCTCCGCCACCACCGGTCATTGTGGAAGAAAAACTGCCGGAGCCGGAAATAACCAGGATCGATGCGCCTGAATTGGAAGGGCCTAAAATTCTGAACAAGATAGACCTGTCTGCTATCGACTCTTCCACCAGGCCGAAAAAGATAATTAAGAAGGCGGGTGAAGCCGAACCTGAGCCAGTCGCCGAACCGGAAAAGCCGGTCGAAGCGGAACCTCAGCCCGTTCAAAAGGAAAAGGAACCGGCTCCGAAAGAGACGGAACCTGCCCAAAAAGAACCGGAGGTCAAAGAGCCCGTTAAAGAAGAACCTTTACCCGAGCTCCCGGTAGTCATGGAAAGCACAAAGAAAAAGGAAGAGGAAATCAGGCTTCCCGTTCCTGAGCCGGAAAAAGCGCCGGAATCCCAGATTGCAGAAGAACAGGATGCTCCGGTCGTGATAGAGAATATTAAGGCGGAAAAACTGGAAGGACCGAAGATCCTCGGAAAAATAGAATTACCGCTTAATAGCGACACCCGTCCGAAACCGGCTTCCGAAGAGAAAAGGAAACGGAAAAGGATCCCGATCGAAAAGAAGGATTCCGGCAAACCCCCAGCAGGTGGCGCTCCCGGACAGCCTGAACGCAGGGAGCATAAACCCCCGGGTGAACACAGATTGCCGATCCGCCGGAATGAAAATCGTGGTGGCCCCGGTGGTGGCGCGCCCCATGGCGGAACAGGCGGCAATCGACGTCCCGACCCAAGAAATACTCCCCGTGAAGTAAAGGAAATCGATAAAAAAGAGATTCAGGAGAAGATCAGACAAACACAGGCTAAGCTGGCAGGGTCAGGCGGCCGTGGAAAAAGTCTGAAAGCCAAATACCGTCGTGCAAAAAGAGATGAACTGGCGGAGAATGCAGGTTCCGATGAAATGACGGACAACAGGCTGCAGGTTACCGAATTCATCAGTGTCAGCGAACTCGCCAATCTGATGGATGTGAGTTATGCCGAGGTGATCGGTAAATGTATGAGCCTGGGAATGATGGTGTCCATCAACCAGCGCCTGGAAGCAGATGTCATTGAATTGGTTGCAGGAGAATTTGGATATACCGTTGAGTTCATTGGCATCGATGATGCGGCTGAGATGGAAGAAGACGATATGGAAGATGATCCGGAAGAAATGACACCCCGTTCTCCGGTGGTCACGATCATGGGGCATGTGGATCACGGTAAGACGTCTCTGCTGGATTATATCCGGAGCGCCAATGTGGTTGCTGGCGAAGCCGGGGGGATCACACAACATATCGGAGCCTACCAGGTAACGACAGCAACAGGCAAAAAGATCACTTTCCTCGATACGCCTGGTCACGAAGCCTTTACGGCCATGCGTGCCAGAGGTGCCAAAGCCGCCGATGTGGCGGTGATCGTGGTCGCTGCCGATGATGCGGTCATGCCTCAGACAAAAGAAGCTATTTCCCATGCCCAGGCTGCCGGTCTGCCCATGGTCTTTGCTATAAACAAGATCGATAAAGATGGAGCTAATCCGGAAAAGATCAAGGAACAACTGGCCGGAATGAACATATTGGTGGAAGATTGGGGTGGAAAATTCCAGTCCCAGGCGATTTCCGCCAAACAAGGTCTTAATGTAGATCTGTTGCTGGAAAAGATTGGCCTGGAAGCCGAATTGCTCGATCTGAAAGCCAACCCTGACCGGGAAGGCTCCGGAAGCGTCATCGAAGCCTCGCTGGATAAAGGCCGTGGATATGTCGCCACGGTATTGGTGCAGAATGGTACGTTGCATGCGGGGGACCTGGTTGTTTCCGGGCAGTATTATGGCCGCGTGAAAGCAATGTTCAACGAACGGAATAAACGGGTGGACAATGCTCCTCCCACCACCCCTGTTTTGCTTTTGGGGCTCAACGGTGCTCCGCAGGCCGGTGAGAAATTCAGGGTCTATGCCGATGAGAGTGAGGCTAAGGAAGTTGCGAACAAACGGGCACAGATCCTGCGTGAACAAGGTATACGGACCAAAAAACATATTACCCTCGACGAGATAGGCCGCAGGCTTGCCCTTGGAAACTTCAAGGAGCTGAACCTGATCATAAAAGGGGATGTGGACGGATCGGTGGAGGCACTCAGCGATTCGCTGCAGAAATTATCAACTCCGGAGATCGCGGTACGCGTGGTACACAAGGCGGTGGGAGCTATTACCGAGAGTGATGTATTGCTGGCAACGGCATCCGATGCGGTTATCGTTGGCTTTAATGTCAGGCCTTCCATACAGGCTTCCCGTCTGGCAGAGAATGAAGGGGTGGAAATCAAAACCTACTCGATCATCTACAATGCCATCGAAGAGGTCAAGAGCGCAATGGAAGGGATGCTGGAACCGAAGATCCAGGAGAAGGTGGTGGCCAATGTGGAAGTACGCAATGTATTCAAATTCGATAAGGCTACGGTTGCCGGTTGTTTTGTCCTGGAAGGGAAGATCTTCCGTAATTCCAAGATCCGCCTGGTACGGGATGGCATCGTGATCTACCCGGTTGGGGAAGGTGCTACTGCAGAATTGCAATCCCTCAAACGGTTCAAGGATGATGTCAAGGAGGTTGCGTCCAGCATGGAATGCGGTTTAACCATTAAGAATTACAATGATATCCATGTCGGCGATATCGTGGAAGCGTACGAAGAAGAGGAAGTGAAACGGACCCTCTAAGGCTTCGTTTCCGGAGGGCTGAACGTTTTAAAGCCCCTGGTGTACATAATAAACTTTTGTTAAATACCCCCGTGAGGGGGTATTTGCAGGATAGTCGACTTATTATTTTAAGCTTGCATTGTTACATTTGTTGTATGACGTATAGAAGATTTTTGTTACCGGTCTCCGCCTCGATGATCTTACTGATCTCGGCCTCTTCTGCTTTTTCCCAGCAAAAAGTAGTTGCGGATAAGATCGCCGGTATTGTAGGGGATAAGATCATTTTGAGATCGGAATTGGGTATTGCCATTGCGGACATGGCTAGAAATGGAGGCGGAACAACGGATGAATGTAATGTATTGGACAATATGCTGATCCAGAAAGCGCTGGTATTGCAGGCTGAAAAAGATTCACTGCCGGTAAGCCAGGAAGAAGTGGATGCCGAAGTAGACCAGCGTATCCGGTATTTTATCAACCTTTATGGCGGTAAGGATGCATTCGAACAGATTGCACAGCGTACTATTTACCAGGCTAAACAGGATTTCCAGGTGCCAATACGTGAACAACGTCTTGCCCAGTCCATGCGGAACAAAATCGTGGAAGATATCAAGATCTCCCCGACGGAAGTAAAGGAATATTACGAGAAGACACCAAAGGATAAGCTTCAGTTTTATGAATCCCAGCTGCAGCTCAGCCAAATCGTTCTGTATCCGAAAGCAAGCCGTGATATCGAGAAACTGGCCATCGACGAACTGAATGATTATAAGAGGCAGGTAGAAGCAGGAACGAAAAAATTCGAGACCCTGGCCCAGTTTTATTCGGACGATCCCGGAAGTAAAGAAAAAGGCGGTCAGATCGAGTTGAACCGGAACGATAGTAAAATGTGGGACCCCATTTTTTTCGCAACGGCATTCCGGCTGAAGGATGGACAGATTTCTCCGGTAATAAAAAGTAAATACGGTTATCATATTATTCAAATGGTCAGCCGTAACGGCGATGATGCGGTGGTCAGGCATATTCTAAAGATCCCCCAGATCACCGAACCTGAAATAAAAGAAGCATCGGCCCAACTGGATTCCATACGTACGCAGTTGATCGCCGGGAATTTTGGATTTGGCGAGGCGGTGGCCAAGTTCAGCGGGGATGATATGGCAAAGTCCACTGCGGGTCAGATCATGGGAAAAGATGGTTCCACCTTTTTGACCATTGACCAACTGGACAAAGACATGGTCCTGCTGTTAAAAAGCGCCAACCTCAAACCTGGGGAATATTCCAAACCGATTTCCTTTACGGATGAAAGAGGTAAAAAAGGCGTCCGGATCGTACTGATGGTTTCCAAGTCCGAGCCGCACAGGGAAAATCTGCGGGATGATTATAATAAAATTTCTCAGCGTGCCCTTGATGGTAAAAAATCGGCGGCCCTGGAAAAATGGTTCATTGCCAAGATCCCTACCTTTTACATAATGATCGATGGTGAATACAAAAGCTGCGACAATCTTTCCAAATGGCAGGTAAACCAGGCGACGGCAGGCAATTAATTTAAGTATTAACCCTTAGTAGCGTTCGAAATAACAACTTCCCTTAAGATCGTACAAGCTTCTTTAGTAATTTGATAATGGGTATTTGTAATATCCATCAACATAAATCATCATGCTAAGTAGTGCAAAAAAATCCGTGCCTACGATAAAGCAGTTTATACAACCTTATTTTATTGAAATCGCTCCTGATGGAGCTATCAAGGCTGTTTGTGCCCGATTTACATCCCTTCTTCAAAAAAGAAATATTTACTCCTTCCTCCAAAGGAAATTAGAGGAAGTATTTAGCCGCCTTGGAAAGCCGGCACTCCCCATTCCTTCCGATCCTGAAAAGGATGGTTTTCCTGATATCATTGATCTGGCGGTTAACTGGCCGGGAACGAAACCATTCATCATACGCTGGACCCCAACCCCATTACATTCGACGGAGGGAAAAACTGCCGGTTGGCAATTGACGGGTATGAAGATTTTTAAAGATAATTTTATAGGCAAAGGACCAAATGGGGCCATTGGAGTCAATATTGGCGGCATTACTGTTGATAATGAAGGCATTGGTGCGAATAACCCAACAGAGGCGCCCCTGCTTTACCGGGCTTATCTTGCCGAATGGGTGTCCGACATCATCATTTATACCGATTTGCGCAATCAGGTATTGCAATGGAATAAGCAAGCTGAAAATTTTTATGGTATTCCGGCATCGCAGGCCATCGGGAAGGACTTCCGGAAATTAGCCCCATATACCTATGGCCACCATACGGAAGAGGAGGTGACCCGGTCGCTGCGGGAAAGCGGCTTCTGGCTGGGAGAACTGGCCTTTATTTCAGATGATAGAAAAAAGTCGTACCTTCTTTGCTCTATTCGAACGATCAGGGACAAGGAAGGAAAAATTTCCGGTATACTGACTGTCAATAAGGATATCACAGAGAACAAAGGAACATTAAAAGACCGGAAAAGGGCAGAGACTCAATTACATCTATACTCAGAGCAGATTACCAATATCCTGGAAAGCATTACCGATGGGTTCTTCGTGCTGGATAAAAATTTCAAGGTAGTGTTGTGGAATCATGAAGCAGAAAGGATCACCAATCTTTCTTATGGAGAGGTGGTGGGGCAGATTATCTGGGAAAGGCTCCCGGAACTGGTAGATAAAGATGCCCAGCAGTCCTTCCAACAGGCATTTTCAAAAAAAGAAACGGTAGCCCTTGAGCAATATAATAAACGATCCGACCGCTGGCTGGAGATGTGTGTTTATCCTTCGGTCAGGGGGTTGTTCGTCTATTTCAAGGATGTGACAGCCAGAAAAAAACAGGAAATGCTGCTGGATCTGGAAAAAAAGATGCTGGAATTGAATTCCGGCAAAAAAGCATCTTTACAATCGATCCTGAATCATTTTCTGAAAGGCATTGAAAAAATATTTCCGGATATGTATTGCTCGGTATTGGCCTTTGATGAAGAAGGCATGTGCCTGAGACAATTATCGGCTCCCGGTCTGCCTGCTGCTTATTCTCAGGAAATAGACGGCCTGGTTATAGGCCCTGAGGCAGGAAGTTGCGGGACGGCGGTATACCGGAAGGAAAAAGTGATCGTTAGTGATATAACAACGGATCCCTTATGGGCAGCCTATAAGGAGATCGCTATCCGTTACGGGCTCATGGCCTGCTGGTCCTTTCCGATCCGCAACGTAAAGGAAGAAGTACTGGCTGCCTTCGCAGCTTATTATAAATTCTCTAAATCGCCGACGGAGGTCGAATTGAATATTATTGAGCGTGCCTCCAACCTGGTCACGGTGATCATGGAGAGTAAAAGGGCGGAAGAGGAATTGAATTTAAGCAATGAACGATATACCCTGGCGACAAAAGCAACCAATGACGCTATTTGGGACCGGGATATGTATTCAGAATTGTATTTTTGGGGAGAAGGCTTTTACCATCAGTTTGGTTACAAGCCGGGACCGAAGGTCCGGACCCGGAAATTCTGGGAAATGCATCTGCATCCGGATGACAGGGAAACCGTATTGCAGAATATGGAAAAATTCATCGACCGGAAGAATAAAGATCTTTGGCATGTGGAATACCGGTTTAAAAAAGCGGATGGAACATTTGCGCTGATTTCTGACAATGCTTATTTGATTTTTGGGAAAGAGGGTAAAGTGATTCGTATGGTCGGATCCATGCAGGACATTACCGAGAAAAGGGAAATGGAAAGACAATTGCTGAATCAGCAGTTGAATAAGCAGAAGTTGATTGCGCAGGCGATGCTGGATGCCCAGGAAAAGGAAAGAGCGGAAATTGGGAAGGAACTGCACGATAATATCAATCAGATCCTTTCCACGACCAAATTGTACCTGGAACTGGCCAAGACGGATAACAAAGAAAGATTGCGGCTGATCAACCGGAGTTCGGAGAACATTCACGAGGCGATCCATGAGATCAGGAATATTTCCCGGTCCCTGGTGCCTGCCAGTATCGGAGACCTGGGACTGCTGGATTCCATTTCCGACCTGGTGGAAAGTATAAAGACGACAAGGGCGATCCATGTCGAATTTTATCCTGTCGGGAAATTTGATGAAAAGATCAGTGATAAGGAAAAACTAATGTTATTCAGGATCATCCAGGAGCAGGTTAATAATGTATTGAAACATTCCGGCGCCAGGAACATGATCATTGAGCTGATCCTCGGGGAAGGGGGAAAAAGGATCGAACTGACGATTACAGACGACGGGAAAGGGTTTAATCCTGAAAAAGTGAAGAACAAAAAGGGGCTCGGGCTTTCCAATATAATAAGCAGAGCGGATCTTTTTGGAGGTAAGGTGACCATCGTCTCCTCGCCGGGTAAAGGTTGCAAAATAAGAGTACAAGTCCCTGTCCAGAACGAACCGGTGGTTCGTTAGCGGCGCACAACTATATAAATCTTTAAAACAATCCTATATGAGCAAGATCAATATCTTAATCGCTGATGATCACAAACTAATCCGGGAGACCTGGAGTTACATTTTAAATAGTGATGCCCGTTTTCAGGTCATTGCAGAATGCGGTGACGCGCAGGAAGCTGTGGAAATGGCTAAAAACAAACGCCCCCATGTCGTATTAATGGACATTAATATGACTCCTTTTTCCGGCCTGGAGGCAACGCAACGGATCCGGAAGATCTCTCCCGGTTCAAAAGTGATCGGTGTTTCCATGCATTCGCAGCCCGCTTATGCAAAAAAAATGCTGCAAATGGGCGCCCGGGGGTATGTCACCAAAAATTCTTCCAAGGAAGAAATGATCAAGGCTATCCTTGAGGTCAATCATGGAAATAAATATATCTGTGATGAGATCAAAAATATAATTTCCGAACAATTGCTGGATGAGAAAGAAGACTCTCCGAATATTAATGCACTGACGGAAAGGGAAATGCAGATCATTAATTACATAAAAGAAGGACTTTCTTCCAAGGAGATCGCCACGAATCTCAATATATCCTTAAAAACGGTAGAGGTTCACCGCCATAATATTCTTAAAAAACTGAAACTCAAAAATTCAGCATCCCTGGTTAATTTTATCAATACGAATGCCACTTACATTTAAAGAGTACATTCAAGGGTAAACCCATCATATAGTACCCCGGCATTTGATTTTGCTGGTTTATGTTCTTTACAACGGCTTTCGGTTAAGTCTGCTTGGTTTCATAATACAACTTTCTCCAATTCATATGGAGCAGACGGGAATTATTGGGCCTTTCTCCCACCCCATCTATAGATCAATAAGGGTTCTGCAAAAAATTACGTAGCAAAATAACGGGCACCGGTCAGGAGTCTGAAGGGATCTTCCTTGATAAAATCTTTTCAGGGCCCGCAATTATCCTTTTGGAGTAAGAGGACATTCTTCTTTTCTTTTTCTTTCCGGGAAAACCGGTAACTTTGCGGTTCATTTTGCGAGCTTTAGGCTCGCTGGCCGAAGACCCATCATAAGCCGTGCGCTGGGGATGGGTTAAATTTCGGAATAAACCATACCCGGCGCAAATTCCATGAGTGATGCAATAAAACATGAATGCGGTCTGGCATTCATCCGATTACGTAAGCCGTTCTCTTATTATTTGCAGCAATACGGGACCGTGCTGTACGGCCTGAATAAGCTCTACCTGCTGATGGAAAAACAGCATAACCGGGGTCAGGATGGGGCAGGGGTAGCTGCGGTTAAACTGAATATTGAACCGGGACACCGCTTTTTACATCGGATCAGAAGTAGTAATAATCAACCAATTGCGGATATTTTTTCCAAAATCCTGGGAGAGGTGAAGGAGCTGGAGCAATATCAGCCCGATATAACCAAACATCCCGGCCTGATGAAGGGGCATATTTCCTTCCTGGGGGAAGTTCTTCTTGGACATCTCCGTTATGGTACCCAGGGGAGGAACAATGTCGAATTCTGTCATCCTTTCATTAAACGTAATACGATCCCTGCCAGGAACCTTGCCCTGGCCGGAAATTTTAACCTGGTCAATACCGATGAGTTATTTGGCCTGATCGGCGTCGATCCCGGAGATTTCCAGAAGCAGAGCGATCTGGCTGCAATGATGGAAGTAATACATCACTTCCAGGTCCAGGCGGATGAAGCGTCGCCGGAAAACCTGGATGTGGTAGGTTTGCTGCGTAAAGCCGTTTCTTTATTTGACGGAGGATTTACCGTAGGAGGGCTGATGGGTAACGGAGATGGTTTTGTATTCCGGGACGCAAACGGGATCAGACCTGCCTATTATTATATCAACGACGACGTCGTTGTTGCCGCTTCGGAACGTGCCGCCATCCGTACGGTGTTTAATGTCGGAGAGAATGAGGTAATGGAATTGATGCCCGGAATGGGGCTTATCGCCAAGGCGGATGGAAAAGTATCGATTGAAAAGATCCTGGAGCCAAAGGAGCGAAGGGCCTGCAGTTTTGAACGCATTTATTTTTCAAGAGGCAGCGATGAAAAAATATACAGGGAAAGGATTGCTCTGGGGTATAACCTGAGTGAGCAGATCCTGACTGCGATCAATCATGACCTGAAAAATACGATCCTTTCCTTTATTCCTAATACCGCCGAAACAGCCTTTTATGGTTTGTGGAAAGGCATGGACGATTACCTGGAGAAGATAAAGATCCAGCGTATCCTTTCCTGGGGTAAGGATATTACAGAAGATAAGCTTGTTGAAATGATCGGCCGGAAGATACGGGTGGAAAAAGTAGCCATTAAGGATGTAAAAATGCGTACGTTCATTACCGAAGACGTTAGTCGTAATGAAATGGTCCAGCACGTATACGACGTTACCTATGGCACTGTGCGCAAAGGAGTGGACACCCTGGTAGTGATCGATGATTCCATTGTCCGGGGAACCACCTTGAAGGAAAGTATTATCAGGATGCTTTCCCGCCTGGAACCGAAGAAGATTATTGTCGTATCCTCAGCGCCCCAGATCCGGTATCCGGATTGTTATGGGATCGATATGAGCAAATTGGGTGATTTTATTGCCTATCGGGCGGCTATGGAGCTGACCAGAGAACAAGGGAAAGAAAGTTGTCTTCATGATCTTTATGAGAAATGTAAAGAGATGCAAAGAATGGGCCTTCTCCATACGGAAAATGTAGTGAGGATGGTCTATAAACCCTTTACGACCGAAGAGATCTCGGATAAGATTGCCCAATTGATAACGTCCCCTGAGATCAAAACTCCGGTTCAGGTTATTTACCAATCGATCGAGTCCTTACATAAAGCCTGCCCTACCAATACCGGGGATTGGTATTTTACCGGTAATTACCCTACGCCTGGTGGTAACAGGGTTGTTAATAAGGCTTTTATGAATTACATGGAGGGGAAAAATGTAAGAGGCTATTGAATCTTTACTTGACCGTTTGCGGGAAAAGCCCTAATATTATAGATAGATTCTGTATATGTCCCTGGAATAGACCCTTCCAATTTACAACGCTGTCCGGTTAATGCTTTATTAGTAATGTTTGATTATTTCCTCCAAATGAAATGCAAGCGTTATGAAAAAAGTTTCTATTATGATCGTTGATGATCATACCCTTATTCGGGAAACCTGGAGCTTCTTACTCGGAAAAAACGAAAATTTTGATGTGGTGGCCGAATGTGGGGAAGGTGCCCGCGCCATTGAACTAGCAAGGGACAAAAGGCCCGATGTGGTACTGTTGGATATCAATATGTACCCCATGAGCGGTTTTGAGGTATTGAAGATGATCCGCAAATATTCTCCGGCTTCCCGGATCATCGGGGTTTCCATGCATTCCCAGCCGGCCTATGCAAAAAAGATGATTCGCCTGGGGGCAAAAGGATATGTTACCAAGAACTCTCCCAGGCAGGAAATGCTGGAGGCCATCACGGAGGTCAGTAATAACCAGGTCTATATTTGTCAGGAGGTTAAGAATATCCTTTCCGAGCAATTATTACATGCGGACGATGAGGTGAATCCGGATCTGAATACATTGTCCGACCGGGAAATGCAAATTGTACGAATTCTGAAGGATGGGCTTTCTTCCAAAGAAATTGCCATTGAGTTAAAGATTTCCCTGAAGACAGTGGAAGTGCACCGGCACAATATTCTCCGGAAGCTGAAATTAAAAAATGTGGTATCTCTCATCAATTTCCTTAATTCAAGCGCCTCCAGTGTGTGAATGATTAAGTCCGGCCTGACCTTTGCGTATCTGACAATTTAATGTAGGTTTGAGTAGGATTGGGTAAATTCCCGTCTGAATATTCTCCAAAATAAAGACCTTTTTGCTGTCATGAAGACATTATTAATAATACGGCATGCTAAAAGCAGTTGGGAACAGATCACCCTTAGTGATAAGGATAGACCCTTGAATGAGAGGGGGAAGCGCGACGCTCCGGAAATGGCGCGACGCCTGATCAAAGCAGGTATCAAAATAGACCTTTTTGTATCCAGTCCTGCAAAAAGGGCAAGGGATACTGCCGAATTTTTTATCCGGGAATTTGGTGGGAAAGAAAAGGATATTGTCCTGGTTCCCGAATTATATCATGCGGGAATTCCCGTCTTTACTGAATTAGTAGCAGATCTGGATGACCGTTATGATACCGTAGCTATATTCTCCCATAACCCCGGCATTACTTCCTTTGTAAATAGCCTGACCACCGCAAGACTTGATAATATGCCAACTGCCGGTGTTTTTGCCGTGACGAGTCCCGCTGTGAACTGGAGTGAATTCATCGCTGCCGGAACTACCTTCCTTTTTTTCGATTACCCGAAATCAGGGTCTGCTGACTGAGCCATCTGGAATTGCGGAAGAAGTTTTTGCCAATTCAAACAAAAAAGCCCTGATCTCTTTTTGCAACAGGTTCTTATCATCGCGCCCAACCGCTTTGGTAAAGGGGAAATTCCCGGCTGCTTCCAAAGCCTGAGATATAGAAAACCCCGATTGTGGTATACAAAGGGCTAAATGCCTGCGGGCAAGATGATCCCCAAGATATTCCTGTTCTGTCTGACCCGGAGTAGGGATCAGAATCGATTTTTTTTCAAGAGCTATCAGATCCATAATGGTACTATACCCGGCCCTTGCTATGACCAGCCTGGCATCCAGCATAACCGCATTCAGGGCTCCTGCGGGGAGGTGGTCAAATACCCTTATTTCCCCTGACCCTGATTCCGTCAAAATTTCCTTAGGAGAAATTTCTTCTTTTGTTTTTGGCAATCCCCTTACCAGGATCGTTTTTCCGGGGAGGGAGGGGAGTTGTTTGATGATCGACTCCTCAAATATGGTCCGTTGGGGTTCCGGCCCGGAAAGCAGGATCAACAGATCACTGGCAGGACCCGGGGGAAGGGAGTGTTTTTCCATCCTGGATAACAATCCTATATAACGGGTTGGTATAGCTGGCATCCTGACCGGATGTGAAAGTTCCCCGGCCAGGGTTTCGCCGGATTCGTGGTCGGGTACCCAACATTGGGAGAACCGGTTGATGTAGCGGTAATTGATTTGCTGAATCAAGCTGTCGGCCAACCTCCCCAGTGGAGTACGTATACGAAGCTGATGGGTGATAAATATGGAGTATAATCCCGGGGTATAAAGACCGTAACGGTTATCGGAAATAACGGCATCCGGCCTCTCCCGGATAAAAAATTGCTTCATCCAGTCTTTTTCCTGCTTGATCCGGATCAATATTTTTGGTATCGTAAAGATGATTTTTAACAAGGTCAAAAGACGGTTTCTGCCGTATTTGACTTTGTAACCCGGCAGTTCTACGAAACACAAAGAGGGAAATTCTTCCTCCAGGAGTGCCTTTTGAGCTCCTGAGGCGGCGATCCACACTTCACATTTATTCTTTAATAATTCTTTAATAATTGGAATACACCTTGTTGCATGGCCCAAACCCCAGTCAAGCGGGGCAATGAGGACTCTAAGTGTTTTATTATATGAAATGTTAATTTTTTTAATTGTTACCTGTCTCCCATACTATAATGGCTACAAAATAGTTAAATTAGTAGAGACAAAAGTCATGAAAAAGGCAAAAACGTTATTGATTCTATTGTTTATATTTGGTAGCATTGTATTAATAAGCAGCTGCAGTTCGGGTAAAGGTATTGGTGGTTCGAGCAAAAAATGCGGTTGTGGTATTAATAAAGGTATGTCTGGTTATTAAAATCTAATAAGAATGAAAGCTTGTAACAGAGATTTGCTTGTTCTTGTGAAAGACGAACACATGAACGAACAATCGATGGAGCTGGAGCTGGAACAATTAAACGATCTGCTGTTCCATTTCGAGACCATTGAAAGTTTTTGTATTGCCCATGAGGTTTTCGATATCAATAAGCACAAGACCCTTGTCAAGCGGTCAACGATGCAAAAGATTATCCGTCAAAAAGAATTGAAACCTTTTATCTTTATCTGCAATAAAAATTAATCATTGCTTGCTCAGGCCTTCTTCTGATCCGGGAACCAAGATCCCGCGATAGATCTGTATTACATTGAATAAATCTCCTTACTTGAGTTGTGTCATTGCTTCACGCAATTTTCCGATCATTTCACCTATCTGATTGATATGACAGGTGCCTACGCTGAGCCTGTACCAGGGTGAATTTTTTGAAGCTCCAAAAGCAGAGAAGGGAACTACAGCCAGTTTAGCCTCATCGAGCAGATAGGCCGTCACTTGGCTTTGATCTTCCAGTAAATGACCTTTACGGGTTGTTTTTCCAGCCAGGTCGATCTTGATGGTAAGATAAATAGCGGCCTCGGGAGCCAGGACATCAACGGAAAAACCTTCTTTTTTTAATTCGATGAGGCCGTCATGGATCCGTTGAAGACGATCCGAAACGGCAGCCCGGAAAGAGGTGAGATATTGATCGATCTTTTCATTTTCCAATAAGAATTTTGCAGTGGCCTTTTGTTCGGCCATGGGCGCCCATGCCCCGATATGGGTCAGGATGGCTTTCATTTTATTGATCACCTCCACCGGCCCGAATGACCAACCCACTCTCACGCCGGTTGCGGCAAATACCTTGCTGATCGCATCGATAAAGAGGGTGTATTCACGCATGGCAGGATAAAGGGACACCGGATCGACATGTTGTATATCCCCATAGGTCAGTTGCCAATACATCTGGTCGTAAAGCAGGAATAGTTTTTTTTCTCCGCTGGTACGTCCTGCATTTTCCTCCAGGATAAGGGCGCAGATATCGCCCAGATCTTTACGGGAAATAGTAGTTCCTGTAGGGTTTTGCGGCGAGCAAAGACATACCAGGGTAGCGCCTTTGATAAAGGGCCGGATTGCCGCTGCTGTAGGCATAAAGTTATTTTCCGGGCTGGCCTCGACCACGATATGTTCTCCTCCCGTCAGATGGGTGTAGTGATTGTTGTTCCAGGACGGTACGGCATAGATAACCTTATCTCCCGGATCGATCAGGGTTCTGAACAGGGAATAGATCAGCGGCCGCCCTCCACTGGCAACAAGGATCTCTTCCGGTGCATATTGGAGATTTTCCCGGTCTTTTAAAAAGGCTGCAATGGATTGCCGGAGATCGAGGTTTCCCTCCGCGGCAGGATAATTGGTAAAATGCTTGCGGTAGGCATCTACGATACCATCCTCAAGAGCCTGCGGGATAGGAAAAATAGCGGGATCAAAATCGCCTACGGTAAAATTATAGATCTTTTCTCCCTGGCGGATCTTTTCGCGGATATCCCCGCCTAGTTTGACAATCTCAGATCCGATCATCGTTTCTGCCAGTCTCGATAATTTCATTAGAACGAATTTATCGGTGTTGAGCCATCTATGGGAGTCGAACCCACGACCTTTTGATTACGAATCAAACGCTCTGCCAACTGAGCTAAGATGGCTGGAAAAAATGATTTACGCTGCAAAAATAACGGCAAAATCTTTAATTCGATCACAAACATTCCTTCGGTCGCAAAACTAACCGCCTACTTCCTCCAAAAAACAAAAAGACATAATAGGAAGGCTGTTATAAGTTGGTCAACTTAAAAAAACCTTCTGGTTATGTCTGGAACCTAATGAGCCGTGTTTAACAGTATTATTGGTCGCCCTTGCCGGCATTGTATTTTTTCTCGGCGTCTTTGGCTTTTTCGAAGTCCAGGACGACTCCGTTGATGCAATAACGCAGACCGGTGGGTGGAGGGCCGTCATTAAAGACATGCCCCAGATGGGATTTACAACGTCCGCATTCTACCTCGGTCCTCACCATTCCCAAGGTATTGTCGGCTATATAGATAATGCTGGTTTTGCTGATCGGTTCATAAAAACTGGGCCAGCCGCAGCCGCTTTCAAATTTAGTGTCACTCTTAAATAAAGCGTTACCGCATACGGCGCAATAATAGGTTCCCACCTCGTGGGACGTTTCGAAGGGACTGGTCCAGGGTCTTTCAGTTCCTTTCAACCTTGCAACATTGTAGACGTCCTTAGGCAATATTTTTCTCCATTGTTCATCGCTGAGGGTTACCGGTGAGGTATCCTTTCGGGAATAGGACGGGTTATTTTCTTTATTCGTTGTATCCATAATTTTTGGTTTCTGTTGATTGGATGTTTGGGAATAGGTGCATTGCTGGAAAAGAAGCGCCAGTAAAACAAAACTGCAATTTCGTATAAGGTTGCTCATAAATTATAATAATTATATAACAAACTTACGCAGACCTTGTTCAACCGGATTGTCAGGTTCGGGACAAAGTTCTGTACCTTAACGTTTCATTTATATACAGGAATATTCGGTTTTCAGGGAAAAACTACGGTTAATTCAGGCTCCTGATTGTCTTTTTTTAAGGGAAACCCGAAAATGTTAAAGGAATTACAAGCCTTGTATATTATATTTGTCCATTCACAAAGGGGAGCACGCATTATGTTTAATTTAATATTATTCGGACCGCCCGGAAGCGGAAAAGGGACCCAATCGGAAAGGCTGATTTCCAAGTATGGATTAAAGCATCTGAGCACAGGCGATATACTGCGTAGCGAGATCGCCGGCCAGACCCCATTGGGCCTTGCTGCTAAAAGCTTCATGGACAAGGGACAATTGGTTCCCGACGAAGTGGTGATTGAAATGATCAGCTCTGCCCTGGACAACAATCCGAAGGCCAATGGCTTTTTATTCGATGGTTTTCCCCGCACGAATGCCCAGGCTGAGGCGCTGGATAAACTGCTTACGCAGAAGGGTACTTCCATTGCTATTGTACTGGCTCTCGAAGTATCTGAGAATGAGTTGGTGAAAAGGCTGTTGAACCGCGGTCTTACTTCAGGCCGTACCGATGATGTGGATGAGGATGTCATCCGGGCCCGTTACGGGGAATACCAGAAAAAAACGGCAGCCGTAGCGGAACATTATAAAAAATACGATAAGGTTGTACACATAGAGGGCGAAGGAAATATCGACGAGATCTTCGAATCGCTCAGCAAGGAGATCGATGCCCGAATCCCAACCATTGCCTGATAAACTAAGGCTGATAAACTAAGGCTGATAAACTAAGGCTGATCAACTAAGGCTGATCAACTAAGGCTGATCAATCGCACCTGATCCTTTACTTCATTTCCCCCGGAATGACGGTAAGTTCCGTTTTCCGGCCATTTCGTAATACCTCCATCCGGACAGAGTGGCCAATTACCTCTTCACCCAGTTGTTTGTGCAGCTCATCCACGGTCCCAATACTTTTTCCGTTGAAACTCACCAGGATATCCCCGGTTCTTAAGGCCTGGTTATTTACGGGCTGGTCCGGGACCACTTCATATACATAAACTCCCGTATTTCTTTCCAGGCGGTTAGCGGCTATCATACGGCCAGTAAGATTGACCAATTGACCGGCAATTCCCAGATAGGCCCTTTTCACCCGGCCTTCCATAATCAGTTTGCCTGCCACAAATGCAGCCAGGTTGGACGAGACGGCAAAACAAAGCCCTTGCGCAGAAGGAATAGTGGCCGTATTGACCCCAATGACCTGTCCCAGGGAATTCACCAGGGGTCCTCCGGAGTTTCCCGGATTTAAGGCAGCGTCGGTTTGAATAATATCATCGATGAGACGCCCGTTACTGGCTCGTAAGGTCCTGCCAAGGGCACTTACAACACCCGCAGTGACGGTATGCTGAAGACCCAGGGGATTTCCGATCGCAATGGCGATCTGACCAGGTTGCAGGCCTTCCGAATTGGCGAAAGAAAGGGATTTGAGCCCCGTTTCATAGATTTTCAGCACAGCAATATCTGTAGAGGGGTCCGTTCCTTTTAATTCCGCGTTCACCATTCGTCCGTCGGCAAGAGAGACCTTTATGTCAGTGGCGTTCTCGATAACATGGTTATTTGTCACCACGAACCCATCTGTGGAAATAAGAAAACCGGAACCCGAAGCGGGCATTAATTTCGGCTCCCTATTTTTTCGGTCGTTTCCGGGCTTTTGTACCTGGATATGTACAACCGCCTCAGCTACCTGGCCTACTACCCCGGTAATCGTCCTGGAATAGGCATCCAGCAATTCCAGGTCGCCCGAAGGGGGAACATGATCGATTAAAGAATATATATTGTCCATAGGAAAGGAACTGGCAAAATAGTTACCAATCCATTTTTAATGACAGAGTGGCACGATCAAGGGATTTATACCGACTTCAGTGCTGATTTCCGTTGTAATTTTTTCCTCATTTTTTCCTCCCTTCACTTTGTTCTTTTACCCTAATTTTGACTAAGCAAAACGATTGTAGTATGCCTAAGCTGGGAAATTATATAACCGGAACCTGGATAACGGGAGACGGAGAGGGACAAGCTTTGTACCATGCCGTTTCCGGCGATACGATCGGACATGCGAGTACCAGGGGGCTGGATTTTGCGTCTATACTGGATTACGGCCGAAAGACCGGCAACCCTGCCTTACGTAATATGACCTTTCCGGAAAGAGGGCGTATGCTCCGGGCGCTTGCCCTTTATCTGAAGGAGCCAGAGCGTCTGGATAAATTTTACAGGATCAGTTATCAGACAGGGGCTACCCGGGCCGATAGCTGGATAGATCTGGAAGGCGGAATAGGCAATTTATTCTCCTACGCCTCCCTGAGAAGGAAACTCCCCAATGAAACATTTTGCCTGGATGGTGACGGATTGAACCTGGGGAAGGCGGGTACCTTTATGGCTCAGCATCTCCTGGTGCCAAAAGAAGGAGTAGCCATACATATCAATGCATTTAATTTCCCCGTTTGGGGTATGCTGGAAAAAATAGCGGTCAACTTACTGGCAGGGGTACCTGCCGTGGTAAAACCGGCCAGCGTTACCTGTTATCTTACCGAAGCGGTTGTACGGGAGATACATGCTTCAGGTATTCTGCCACCCGGGGCATTACAGTTGATCTGCGGGAGCGCCGGTGATCTGCTTGATCATGTAACGGCACAGGACGTCGTAACCTTTACCGGTTCTGCTTCCACCGGCCTGCAGCTAAAAGCACATCCGGCAATTCTCCGGGAAAGTACTCCCTTCAACATGGAGGCGGATTCCCTCAACTGCCTGGTATTGGGTGAGGATGTGCATCCCGGCATGCCTGAATGGGATCAGTTCATAAAAGAATTGCGAAAAGAAATGACGGTGAAGGCCGGTCAGAAATGTACGGCGGTCCGAAGGATCTTCGTGCCGGAAAATAAAATGGAAGACGCCTGGAAAGCATTGACCAGGGCCCTGGCGCAGACAACCATCGGCAACCCGGAGAACGAAAAGGTCAGGATGGGACCCCTGGCAGGAATGATGCAGCGTGAAGAAGTCCGGGACCAGGTAAAAAAACTACTGGCCTCTTCAAAAATTCTTTATGGATCCCTGGACAGTGTGGAAACCCTCGATGCGGATCCGGTTAAAGGAGCATTTCTTAGTCCCTTGTTATTATTGAACGAGCGGCCTTTCGCCAGTGAAGAGGTCCATAGTGTGGAAGCTTTCGGACCGGTCAGCACGATCATGCCCTATAAAGGATCGGCCGAGGCTATCGAATTAGCGAAGAAAGGGAAAGGATCCCTGTGCAGTACTATCGTTACCGCCGACCCTGCTGTTGCCCGCGGGTATGTATTGGGTGCGGCAACCTGGCATGGCAGGATCCTTATTCTCAATAATGACTGTGCCAAAGAAAGTACCGGTCATGGCAGTCCTTTGCCTTTACTGGTGCATGGGGGGCCGGGCCGGGCAGGAGGCGGAGAGGAAATGGGCGGTCTGAGGGGTATCAAACATTATATGCAGCGGGTCGCCGTGCAAGGTTCCCCGACCATGATCACCGCTCTGACAGGGACTTATCAGCCACATGCTTTGCAACGGGTGGAGGACAAACATCCTTTCCGGAAATATTTTGAGGAGCTGCAGATCGGCGATACGGTGATAACACATAAACGTACGGTTACCGAAGGGGATATCGTCAATTTTGCCAATCTGAGCTGGGATCATTTTTATGCGCATACAGACCATACCTCGCTTGAAGGAACCCTTTTTGAAAAACCGGTGGCTCATGGATACTTTATTTTAAGCGCTGCTGCCGGGCTGTTCGTAGATGCCGGTAAAGGGCCTGTCATGCTCAACTATGGCCTTGAAGAATGCCGCTTCCTGAAACCGGTTTATGCAGGCAGTACGATCGGAGTAAAGCTCACCTGTAAAGAAAAGATCGAGCAGGAGAAAAAAGAGGTAAATGACCTGCCGAGAGGCATCGTAAAGTGGTATGTGGATGTCTTTGATGAAACGGGGGATAGCGTAGCAATAGCAACCATCCTGACTATGGTACAAAAAAAAGGCTGATAATAGAAAAAACGCTTTATGAACAACGAATCGAAGACCGGGTCCAAAGAAGGCCATGTAAGGGTCGAAAAACATAATGGGGTCACGACCATTGAATTTTTTCATGCACAGAGCAATTCCATGCCGGGCTGGTTACTGGAAGAACTGACCCGTGAGGTGCATGGGGCCGGGAACGACGAGGAGACAAAAGTGATCGTCCTGCGTTCTGTGGGGGA
Organism: Flavitalea flava; assembly: GCF_054461575.1. Classification (NCBI taxonomy): domain Bacteria; kingdom Pseudomonadati; phylum Bacteroidota; class Chitinophagia; order Chitinophagales; family Chitinophagaceae; genus Flavitalea; species Flavitalea flava. The sequence goes on along the minus strand of NZ_JBTLQH010000013.1, from coordinate 3,506 downwards.
CAGGACCTTTTGTGCGGGCGCTTCCTTCGATGAATTACTTTCCATTGAAAACGAAGAACAGGGATTGAATTTTTTCAGCGGTTTTGCCCACCTGATCAATGCTATGCGGAAATGTCCAAAATTTATAATAGCCCGCATTCAGGGAAAATGTGTCGGAGGCGGGGTAGGGATTGCTGCAGCGGCTGATTATGCCATTGCTGTCGAAGGAGCCGAGGTTAAATTAAGCGAGCTGGCGGTAGGGATCGGTCCTTTTGTCGTCGGTCCTGCCGTAGAAAGGAAAATAGGAGTGGCTGCATTCAGTACGCTGGCCATTGACGCTTCCATGTGGCGGAGTGCAGATTGGGCCAGGAAAAGAGGATTGTACAGCGAGTTGCATACCGATGCAGAACTTATGGACGAATCCATCCGCAGACTGGCGGATAGCCTGGCGCATGCCAATCCGGAAGCGATGAGGCTGCTGAAAGAAACGTTCTGGAAGGGAACTGAGCATTGGGACCGGCTTCTGCCGGAGAGGGCCGCCATAAGCGGCCGCCTCGTTCTAAGTACTTTTACCGGGAATGCTATCCGGAAATTCAGAAAGAAGTAAGTGAAAGTATAAATTTTTCTCTATTTTGTAAGTATGCATGAGAAGATCGACGAGGAGGTTCTGCTCTGGTTGCGATTAAAAAATGGCGACAGGGAGGCTTTTGCTGTGCTTTACCAAAAGCATGCAGTGGCTTTGATTGCCTATGGCATCCGGCTTTGCCCCGACAGGGATCTGCTAAAGGACCAGATTCAGGAACTTTTTGTGGAATTATGGAACTCACGCAATAATCTTGCGGCAACGGACAGCGTAAAGTTTTACCTGTTCCGCGCCCTGCGGTATAAATTGATACGACAGGAGAAAAAACGCCATTTCCGGTTTCATGCATCCCGGCTCGCAGCGGGACTTGCAGAAGGCCTCCTGGAAGATCCTGTTGAAACCTCCATCGTAGAGAAGGAGATCCACGATTCCCATATGGCAATGCTGAAAAAGGCTATCCTTGAGCTGTCCCACCGTCAGCAGGAGGTCATTCAGCTCCGTTTTTACCAGGGTTTTACGAACGAGCAGATCGCCGAATTAATGAACATGAATTATCAATCGGTGAGCAATTTAATATACCGGGCGCTTTGCCGCCTGAAAGATATCATTAAGAGCCCCGCTATTCCCGCATTTCTGTCTTTTTTCTTCTTCTAACGGTAGTATTTCATTTAACCGGACAATTCCGGACAAACGCCTCCTGAAAAATAACAATTTTTTAAAATTGTTTTCCTCAACTGAGTATAAGGACACTGAATTGTACATTTCCTTAAGTGACGCAAGCCATTTATCAACATTAATGTATTAGTTCCGTGAAAAATTTAGATGACAGTGTCTGGTTGTTATTACAGGATGATCAATTCATCAAATGGGTCCATTCCCCTAATGAGGATACGATAGCTTATTGGGAGAAATGGATGGAAGAGCATCCGGAAGGCCTGCCTACGTTATTCAAGGCCCGTGAAATAGCCAGGGATCTGGCTTACACAGAAAAGCCCGCGGATGCCGAACAATTTTCAACCATGATTTGGACCGGGATACAGGATTCACTGGAAGCCGGCTCCGTGGTCACTTCTCCATCCACCGTTTCCCGGATCCCTGAGGGTATTGCCTACGCATCGGTCATACCATTAGCCGGACGGACCGGGCGTTCAAAGACCTGGTATTGGATGGCTGCATCCCTGATCGGTCTGTTAATATTGGGGGCAGGTTTATTTTATAGTCCTTCCGGCAGCCGGACGGTTACTGCCGGGCAAAAGATTGCCAGCCTAATCGTAAAAGAAGACCTGGAAAGTGTCAATCAAACAGCCGGGAATCAGACGATTTACCTGGTCGATGGTTCAACGGTCATCCTTCAACCCGGAGCAAAGATCCGCCGCGCACTTTTTTTACAAAAGAATAAAAGGGAGATCTTTCTGGAGGGAAATGCTTTTTTTACCGTAGCTAAAGATGCGGGCCGCCCGTTCTATGTGTATACGAAAGACCTGGTGGTCAGAGTACTTGGAACCAGTTTCACGATGACTACCGATAAAGAGAATGGGGATGTAACCGTTCTTGTGCGAACAGGAAAGGTATCCGTAACCAAAAAGACCGATTCTTCCTCTGAACAAAGACAGGTTATACTCACGCCTGACCAGAAAGCCTTTTATAAGGCCCGTGCCCGGAAACTTCTTCAAATGGTGCCCGATAAAAAAGAACTATCGACGGATCAGGTTCCTGCAGCACCCGCCATCAATTTTAATTTTGAAGACATGCCGGTGGTGAAAATATTCGAGACCCTGGAGAATGCCTACGGTATTCCCTTACGATATGATGAAAAGATGTTTGCTGCCTGTCAGATCACTACCTCCCTGGCGGATGAGAGCTTCGAAGAAAAATTAAAGATCATTTGTGAAGCGATAGGCGCTGAATACAGGATAAATAAGGACAGCGTAATTATCGAGAGCAAAGGAGGCAAGCCCTGCAGATAGCAGGACTGATCGCGGACAGAATCATGAAGACAAGGTTAGGTATTAAACTGATTATTTCACAAAAACCAATAATAACTGCGAATGGAGGATAAAAAAACCCAGCTATAAAATAAAAAATGGTGGTGCGGGAACACCACCATTCGATTTGCTCTTTCCTATTCATCTCTGCTCAAGGATGATGGACAGGATAATTTTGCCACGCTTTTTCAAAAACCGACAAAACCGACTAAAGTTATGAACAAAAACGGACAACCAAAACAAGCTGTTTTATTCATTATGAGAGTTACACTATTACACATTTTCCTGGCCCTGAGCTTTATCAGCTATTCCTTTGCCGGTAAGGCCGATGGACAGGAAATATTGGATAAGAAGATCTCATTGAACCTTTCCTCCAAGGAAATGAAGGCCGTTTTAAAGACGATCTCCAACTCCACCGAGGTAGGATTTACCTACAAGAACAGCATCCTTCCGGGGAACAAAACCATTACTGTAATTGCCAACGAAGAAAGACTTGGCGATGTGCTTGACCGGATTTTCACTCCTTTCGATATTTCCTTTGAAGTGATCGGCAAACAGATCGTCCTTAAAAAGAGCAAAAATGTACTCTTTGCCCGGTTACAAAGAAGCCCGGTGAGCGAAGAGCCGTTCAAATCCATTGGAGGAACGGTTTCGGGTGTAGATGGCTCCCCTTTGTCGGGAGTCAGCGTAACGGTAGCCGGAACCTCGAAGGGAACCGTTACGGATGACAAAGGACATTTTCAGATCCAGGCAGAGGAAGGGAATACCCTGCTTTTTTCATTTATCGGCTATCGATCTGCCAAGGCTGTTGTTGGCGGAACCTCCACACTCACGATAACCCTGATAAAATCCGAAAATGCCCTGAGCGATGTGGTCGTTACTGCCTTAGGCATCAAAAGGGAATCAAGGTCGATAGGCTATTCCGCCCAAAAGGTGACAGGCGCCGATATTACCCAGGC